>JAITHN010000038.1 GCA_031279745.1 Streptococcaceae bacterium | reverse complement strand
AAAATTATATCCTTTAATGCCTCCTGGCATTTTGCCCGATTGAACGAGCTCAACTGGAACTTGTTTTGTCGGAGCCAACACTTTTATCGAAACATTCACCTTTTCTGGAGTCGTGATGGCAGAGATTTCTTGTCCTTCTTTATCCACTGCACGCAATTCAACCATATTCGAATAGTCGTGGGTCAAATTGACTTCATCCGGCAGGACAACTTCGACATGATCAATATAAGACATCGTCTGCTCTCCTGTTTCAACCCTAACTGTTGCAGGATCCGTCACAGATTCATTCACGCTATAGCCTGATTGAATGAACTTATCTGGAATCTTCACTTGAACGGGGAAAGATTTCTGCTTGATTTTTTCAATGGTCACAGAAATTGTCTCTGGCTCTGTTTCACCATCTACTGAACTCTCCAGTCCAACAAATCTTACTGGAACATCATACGTTCCTTCTTTTTTCTTTGTCAGATCGGCTTCAAGTGAAAACGATCTCGTCGACTCGTTCTTTTCCGCATCCAAGAGAATGCGGTTATAACTACTCAAATAAACCGTTACTTCTTCTTGATACCCAGAAACATAATATTTTGAAGTATCCACCTTGATATTTACAGGCACATTGTGTACTGTCTCATCAAAAAGCGTCTCATTGGGTCTCCCAGGTGAATTTCGTTGTGAACTCGCATTCGCATTAAAAAATAATAATAGAGCTAAAACAAGACTGAGAAGAACATAAAAAGGCTTTGAATTCATGAATTCTTTCATGGTTTCTTCCCCTCCTTTTGGAAAAAGTTCATCACTTGCTCTTTCACACTTAATCGTCTCTCTTCTTTAATTAAAGCGGAGGTGAGTTTTGCTTCCAATTCTTCTAACGTCAAGCTATGCGTGAAAAGACCATGCTCGGTAATCGAAATTCCGCCCGTTTCCTCACTTACCACAATCGTCAACGCATCTGACACCTCGCTAATTCCGATCGCCGCTCTATGTCTCGTTCCAAATTCTTTCGAAATCCCTTGATTCTCCGTCAAAGGTAAATAGGCACTCGCAGCGAGGATCTTGTTTTCTTTGACAATGACGGCACCATCATGCAGTGGCGTATTCGGAATAAAAATATTGATAAGCAATTCTCCCGTCAGATCAGCGTCCAATGCAATCCCCGTCTCAATAAAGTCGGACAAATCCGTGCTTTGTTCGATGGTAATCAACGCCCCGATTTTCCTCTTACTCATATAGGAAACGGATTTAATGTAACTTGCGACAATTGCAGAGTTTCCCTGTTTTTTCTTCACAGAAAGAACAGAAACCCTACCCAGTCGCTCAAGCCCTTGACGAATCTCTGGTTGGAAAATCACAATTCCAGCGATTACCCCGTACGTGATGACTTGATTCATAATCCAAGTGATGGTGGTCAATCCGATAAATTCAGCTAAAAATCGAATCACGAAAAATAAAACGACCCCTTTAATCAACTGAATCGCCTTTGTTTTTTCCAACATCTGCACAACTTTAAAAATCAAAAACCAAACGACGAGAATATCTAAAATGCTGATAAAGAAATGAAATAAAAACAAATCTTTCGTAAAAAATTGAGTCCAGAAATCTCTTGAAAAAATCTCGGATAAATTCATTTGTACTCCTTCCCGTTTCAGTCAATTATACCATATCCAACGAATCAAATGAGGATTCTTACAAAAAAAGAAAATCGCTTGAATTCCGTCGTTAAAAACGGATTCAAGCGATTTTGGACACGCATTAAGACGCAAGAGCTTTCAAAGCTGTCAATTTCCCTACAAGAGCTTCGACATTTTCTAAACCAATGTAGTTGACGATATCTTCTGCTTTTTCTTCATTTTCTCCAGTTTGTAGAGAGTTTAATACAGATTCAAATCCTCCGGTAAACGCCGTATTGTTTGCAGCAATTCCAGCAACAGCTGCTGCATTGTGTACGTTCTCTCTGGCATCATAGTCACCAGTTGCACTTGCCAATTCAAGTGTGTTGACTAATGTTTTTGTAGCTTGCAGACTTAATCCTTCAGAATAGTCATTTGACTCTTCGCTCAGATAGCTTCCAATTGCATTTCCAAGCGCTTTCAAACCGCTTGTCAATACACGCTTGGATGATTGATTTGCAATAAATTGCCCATCCACAATCACGATTTCTGGCAATAATGTTTTCGTACTCTCGAAAATCATTTCTTGTCCAAGACTTGAAGATGTTGGAACAACGGCATGTTTGATTCCTGTTGCGCCTGCAACTTCTTTCGCCACTTTAATCACTGGAGTGTTCCCGACAGTAATAATAGTATCCGCCTTGAACTGGGTTGCCAAGTCAATATTGCTCTGAATGGTTTCTGATGCATTTTCTTTTCCAAATGCACTCACCTCGATCGAAACGAAGTTTTTGCGTTTTTGAAGAGTGCTGCGAACAATGTCCACAAATCCTGCTTCGACTGTTTCAGGACTCGTTAAAAGTAAAACACGTTCAACGTTTTCCATTTTGATCAAATAACTAACCGAATTCTTTTCAAAATAAATCTTTTTAGGTAATGTAAATTGTTTCATTTCTTCCCCTTTTCAAAAAAATCGGGGCAAAACTCTGCCCCAATCTTGATTTCAATTATGCTTTGTAATCAAAACATGTAGTGATGATTCCAGCTAATTCTGAGATTAATGGTTCTTTAGGGTTAGCTGTTGTACATTGGTCTTCATAAGCTTTTTCAGAAAGGTGCATCAAGTCTTTTTCAACTTGTTCTTTCGTCACGCCTTGTGACTGCCAGTTCATTTCAATTCCAACAGAAACTCCTAATTCGTAAACAGCTGTCGCTAAACTTTCAACTAATTCTTCAGTCGTGTTTCCTTTAAGACCTAAGAAACGAGCGATGTCTGCATAGTCTGTATCTGCACGGAAGAAATCGTATTTAGGGAACATAGCGTGTTTGCTAGGATCTGCCGCATTGTAACGAATAACGTGTGGCAATAGGATTGCATTTGTACGTCCATGAGGAATTCCCCATTCTCCCCCAACTTTATGGGCGATTGAGTGAGTAATACCCAAGAATGCATTGGCAAACGCCATACCTGCAATCGTTGAAGCATTATGCATTTTTTCACGAGACTCTTCATCTGCTTTGTCTACTGAGTTTTTCAAGTTTTCAAATACAAGTTTGATGGCGTTCAAGCTCAATCCACGAGTATAATCACTTGCCAATACAGAAACGTAAGATTCGATTGCATGAGTCAATACGTCCATTCCAGTGTCTGCAGTCACAGATTTAGGAACTGTCATAACAAATTGAGGATCGATAATTGCAACGTCTGGTGTCAATGCGTAGTCAGCTAATGGATATTTTGTATGATCATCGCTGTCCGTAATAACTGCAAATGGTGTTACCTCAGAACCTGTCCCTGAAGTTGTAGGGATACATACGAATTGCGCTTTCACTGCTGAAGCAATCTTGTATGCACGTTTACGGATATCCAAGAATTTTTGTTTCGCGCCAAAGAAGTTCAAGTCTGGGTGTTCGAAGAACATCCACATCGCTTTCGCCGCATCCATTGCAGATCCACCACCAAGAGCGATAACGGTATCTGGTTTAAAGTTGTTGAAGACTTCTAATCCTTTGTAAACAGTGTTTGTAGAAGGGTTAGGCTCAACATCTGAGAACACTTCAACTTTTACATCGTTTTTACGTTTCGCAAGCTCAGCACGAACCAAGTCAGCAAATCCGAATTGAACCATTCCTGGATCACAAACGAGCATTACACGTTCAACGTTTTCCATTTTTTGCAAGTATTGGATAGAGTTCTTTTCAAAGTAAACTTTTGGTGGCAATTTGAACCATTGCATATTGTTGCGACGTTTAGCCAATGTTTTCACATTGATCAAGTTTACTGCTGATACGTTACGAGAAACAGAGTTTTTCCCATAAGATCCACATCCAAGTGTTAATGAAGGAATCATTTCGTTGTAAATATTTCCGATTCCACCTTCAGCAGCTGGTGTGTTAACAAGTAAACGACAAGCTTTCATGCGAAGTCCGTATTGTACTTGCAAGTTCTCGTCTTCAGAGTGGATAACTGCAGTATGTCCCAATCCACCCAATTCAAGCATTGCTTCACATTTGTTAAATGCATCGTCTTCGTCAGTAGA
>JAITHN010000002.1 GCA_031279745.1 Streptococcaceae bacterium | reverse complement strand
ACAACAAAGGAGTGTGCTATGGGCTTACAAGTATTTTTCGGAAATGGAATCTATAAACACGAGACCGCTTTGGTTCAGCAATGTGCGTCATTTGTACAAGAGAATCCGGAGCATGAAGTCTTTTTTCTCGTGCCAAATTACATGAAATTTCAAACGGAAAAACGCGTATTAAAGGAGTTTTCTCTCTTGATGAATCCAGATTCTCAAGATGCGTTTTCAACGACAAATCTCCAAGTTTTTAGCTTTTCAAGGTTGGCATGGTTTCTCCTCTTAGAAGAGGCAAAGATGAACCATCTCAGTGTTGAAGGAATGCGA
This sequence comes from Streptococcaceae bacterium, assembly GCA_031279745.1. GTDB lineage: Bacteria > Bacillota > Bacilli > Lactobacillales > Streptococcaceae > Pilibacter. Next base: position 3,591 of record JAITHN010000002.1, on the reverse strand, counting down.
CTTTTAATCAAGAAAGTACTTACTGAAAACCAAGACGCACTGTCCGTTTTTCAAAAATCGGCGACCAAGCGAGGATTTGCTGTCAATCTCCTAGATTTCTTCCAAGAGCTGGACCAGGCAAATATTGCGGTTGACGACTTAGAAGACTTCCAAAATTCTAATGGTTTGTCAGAGAATGAAAAGAAGAAGTTCAAAGAGTTAACTTTGATGTTTCAAGCGTTTCAAGAGTTAAAAGTTGACTATGAACTGCCCGTGTTAAGCTTGCTGGACCAATTATCTGAAAAAATAGAAACGCTTGATTTATCCAAGACGATGATTGTCATTCATGGATTTACTCGTTTTACAGCAGAAGAATTCACCTTGATTCAAAAGTTTTGTAAGATTGCGAAAGAAGTAAAAATTTCTTTATTGTCGGACAAGTTTCGTCCGACAGAGGAGCCTTACGTACTTGATACATTTTACGAGAGCAAGAAGACCGCAAAGAAACTATTTGAATTTGCACAGAAGGAAAAGATACACGTTCTTTTTGACGGAAAAGTTGAAAAGGCGGATTCTCCGTTGGTCGATGGCATTAATCTCGCTTGGTTGGAAAAGAAGAACATCCCGACTCCAGAAGGGCTTCATATTCTTACTCTTCCAAACGTCTTTGAAGAAGTGAGATGGGTGGCTAGCGAAATACAAAGAATCGTTCGTTCAACATCGATTCAATATAGTGATATCCAAGTTTTGATTCGGGATTTGAATCTGTACGACACGCATTTTTCTACAATCTTCCAAATGCTCGATATTCCAATTACTTTTGACCGCAATGCAAACCTAAGAAATCATCCATTTATTGAGTTTGTGCTCTCCTTATTCGCAATGGATGAATACGGTTATCAGACAAATGATGTTTTCCGCTTCTTAAAGACAGACCTCATTCTTCCTAATGTTAAAGAGTTGAACGCAAAGACTGGGCTTTCCAAATATTTAAAGAGCCGCCTTCAATTTAGAGAAAAAGTGGATTTTGCTGAAAATTATTGCTTGAAATACGGCATTCAATCCAGGGATTATTTCGCTAAAAAATGGACGTTTCTTCCTGAAATGGTGGCAAGTCATAAGACTTCAGAAGCAGCAAAATCAGAAACATTTGCAAATGAGATTTTAGAGTTTATAAAGGGGACCATCCATCCATTTTTTAAAAAGTTGAAAGCGGTGAAAACTGGGATGGAAGCTTCTCAACTTCTTTATGATTTTTTTATTGACCTCGGCATTGAAGAAAATCTTCGCCTTATGCAAAAAGATGAGCTAAACACCTTTGGCGTGCATAAGGCGAAGTCTGTTGAGTTGGCATGGAACGCCGTCATGCAGCTATTAGAAGAGTATGTCGAACTTTTCGGCGAAGAAGAGTTTAATTTTGAGGTCTTCCGTGAAGTCTTTCTTTTTGGCTTGGAAGAAGTAAGCGTCGGAAAAGTGCCTCATGTATTAGATAGTGTGGAAGTGATTTCTAGCGAGTTGGTTCAGCCCATGGAAAAGAAAATCGTATTTGCAATCGGTCTAACCAACAACGTGTTACCGAAAAATTATACCCATTCAAGTGTGCTTACTATCGAAGAAAAAGAAGCGTTTTCCAAGTATTTAGAATCGAATTTTTCAGACAAATATTTTTCTCACAGCGTAAATGAGCAAAATGCAAAAGAAGAGTTTACCGCCTACTGTATTTTTGCTTCCGCGACAGAGCATCTCTATCTCACAACACCAGTAAATGTGGTTGGGGACAAGGAAAGTAAGATTTCACCATTTGTTCAATATCTAGCAAGAAATTGCAATCTACACATTGAAAATGTCACCCAAACGCAGTTGGCGAGTCCAAGCGCAAGAGCTTTCGTTCAAAATCTCTTGCTTCTAGAACATGAGACTGAATCATACCAGGCGTTTCTCCAAAATGTCCAGTCAGCTGAATTCCCATTTCTTGAACGCGTGTTGTCGGAAATAGGCAAAGAAAACGTTCCTGCCCCTATTGGACCTGCTTTGGCAGAATCTCTTTATCCAGGAGATTTATTCGTTTCTGTTTCAAGAATGGAACAATTTTACAATTGTGAATACAAACATTTCTTAAATTACGGGCTTAAACTGAAAGAACGTGATCGTTTCGACTTGGATGCTGCAACAAAGGGGAGCTATTTCCATGAATGGATTGACCTTTTCATGAAGAAGTTGAAAGATGAAGGAATTGAATTAAGCGAGCTGGATGATGATGATTTGATTAAGTTCCAAGCTTTAGCACAAAAAGAAGTGGAGCAGAATCCAACATTTTCACTCTTGCAAAAAGATGCACGCATGCGCTATTTGACTGAAAAGCTGCGTGCCATTTCTAACCGAGTGGCGTGGATTCTCCGAGAACAAGCGAAGAGAAGCTCGCTCTCAAGTGTGGAAACAGAGCTTGTATTTGGACAAGTTGAAAAACAGATTGGCATTGATGGGCTTGAACTCATCCTCCCTCCAAATAGCCAAGGAGTTTCTAAAAAAATGACGATTCGAGGAATGATCGACCGTGTGGATCAACTAGAGTGGAACGGAGAAAAATACGTTGCTGTGATTGATTACAAGAGTAGCGAGAAGAAATTCGACTTAAGAAAATCATTTTACGGACTCTCGCAGCAGATGTTGACCTATCTTGATGTTATGGAAGAAAACGGAAACAAGGCGCTCGGTGCTCTCTATTTTCACTTGAAAAACCCGCTCCTTAATTACAATCCACTTTATGAGGTGGAAGAAAACCTTGAAAAAGAAATCCTTATGGAGAATAAATTACAAGGTCTCCTTATACACAACGACGGACTTTTGCAAGCTACGAAAAACAAGGAGGACCTGTATCCCTATCCTCTTGCGAAGAAAAAAGATGGCGATTTCAAAAACACTGATGCCCTCTTTGGCAAAGATGAATACCAGATTTTAAAAGAACTCAATCGCGCCTTGTACGTTCGAGGAGGCGAACGCATCCAAAACGGAGAACTTGTGTTAAATCCTGTTGTCGATGGGGAAAAACCAATCGCCTGCAAATATTGCCAATATAAGAGCGTTTGCAGATTTGACCCCATGTTAAAAGAAAACAACTATCGAAAACTTGCTTTTAAAGGAAAACATCAAAAAGAAGCGATTCTTAAAGAAATGAAGAAAGGAGGGAAAGCAATTGAAACTACCAATTAAGCCGCCACATGCAGAATTTACCGATGAACAATGGCAAGCCATCCATCAAAGCGGAAAAAACTTACTTATTTCTGCAAGTGCAGGGAGTGGGAAAACGAAGGTGCTTGTCGACCGTGTGATGCAAAAGCTTTTGGACGGAGAAAGTATTACAAACTTAGTCCTGGTTACCTTTACAGAAGATGCGGCTCGTGAGATGAAGGAACGCTTGCAGGCCAAACTAGAAATCGCCATCAACCAAGAAACGGATAATGATAAACGGCGACACTTTGTTTTACAAAAGCAACTCCTTCCTCAAGCGTATATTTCGACCTTTCATTCTTTTTGTAGACGTATATTAGAGCAGTTTTACTTTTATATTGACCTAGATCCAGGATTTTCACTTTTGACCAATAAGGTCGAAAT
>JAITHN010000192.1 GCA_031279745.1 Streptococcaceae bacterium | reverse complement strand
CCTTCTTCAAATAATCGTTGAATTAACTGATTGGCTTCGACTTCTGTAATTTCTCCACCTACAAATTGTTTAATTCTGACAAGATAATCATGAATATCACTGAATGTAATCTTGACGATACGGATATAACCGCCGCCACCTCGCTTACTCTCCACTGTATAACCTTTCGGACGTGTAAAACGTGTGTTTATTACATAATTAATCTGACTGGGTACAACATCAAATAGGTGCGCCATGTCTCTTCGTTGAATTTCGATTGCGTCTTCATCTTTGAATAACCGCTTGATATACTCTTCGATTTTGTCACTATTGTTTGCCATCAGCGCTCCTTTCTGACCAAATTTGACTTAATTTATTATACTCAAGAAACATTTGTAAGAGCAAAGGATACGCAACGATTTTCTCGAATTTTCTAGCAGTTGTAAAAACTTCCTTCACTTTTCCCCTAGATACAAAAACAGAATGCATACCCAATGCGTTTCGCACTGATGCATACATTCTGTATTGTTTTGCCGCTTGCTAGTCAAAGCTAAGCTTATTCGCTGTCTGTATAGCGTTGAAAGACGTTTAAGAAACTGCTCCCCCACCTTACTATTTACTTGATGATTTTCAAGATGTTCTCCACTTTTTCAAGACTGCCGAGCGCAGTTTTTCCGCTTGAAAGCATCCCAATAATGGGAGGAATTTCGATAAATCCTTTTGCTTTCAATCGGTCCAAGTTTTCTTGGACTGGAACGCTGACATACATCGCTTCGTTCATCGCAGGGCAAAAGTATTTTGGTGTCTCTTCTTTAAGCGAAAACACCGCTTCTGTCAGACGATTGTCATTGATCCCATGCGCAATTTTCCCTATGGTATTCGCCGTTGCAGGGATGAGGATGAATAGGTCAATTTCCCCAGACAATCTTGCTAGCTCCAGAGCTTTATCGTCCTCATCAACAAAGACGTGATTTAAGGTCAGTGTTTGATACATGAGAGGTTGTACGAACTGGCTTGCTGCGCCTGTGATCACGACATGAATTTCATTCTCAGGATTTTCTCTCAATCTATTGATTAAATCACTTGACTTCCAAACTGCGCTGCTACCAGAAACCGCTACAAGTATTTTTCGCATGCTCCCTCCTATTTCCACAAATCTTTCGAACTTGAAACATAACCGCCATTCACTTTAAAACGAAGATAACCTGTTTTTCCAAATGTAAGACCCGACATTTTCACTTTTGTGCCTTTTTTATACTTCGCTTTTTTCTTCGTCAAATCCGTTGAAGAATAAACATTAAAACTAGTCTTGGCAGTATATGTTTTGGTCGTCGTTTGATGCCCTGAAATCGAATAGATGGGTTGTGCATAAATATTGTTTGCGGTCACATATCCACCAGAGACTTTATAACGAGGGTAGCCATCTTTCGAGTATACAATCCCAGAGCTCTTATATACCCATCCTTTTTTAAAAACTTTCTTTTTCTTTTTCAAGTCAACATCCGAGTATACATAGATCGCTTTTTTTGCTCCTACTGCAGGACGTGGCTTCGTATTATAGCCTGAAATTTTGCTCGTCACAGTCGTGACATAGGTTTTATTTGCCGTAATATATTTATTATTGCTCAATTTTATCTGTGGGATTCCACTATAAGAATAAGATATCCCCTTAACTGTGAGGACAGTTCCAGTCACATAACTCGTCTTCGTACCCGTGAAACTCGTATTGCCATATGCCAACTGAGTTCCTTTTTTGACCGCTAATTTTTGCCCTGTTTTTAGATTTGTATAATAGTTTGATGTATTCGCAAGGAATTTTGCTGAATACTCTCGGTTTCCAGTGATGTATTCTCCAGTTGAAAGCTTCATCACACTCGTTTCCGCCGATTGATTTTTAATCACTTCAACAACAGTGGCAACACTACCTTCAGCTGATTTCCGAACTACCGTTTTTAAGCTTTGATCCTTATACACACTTGTTTCTTTTCTAAAACCTATCTTTCCAGGATTGCTCATGAAATAAATCGATTTATAATCTTTCGCCCCTGTAAAATAGCCTGTATAGTCCATATTGACATCTAAAACATTCGCTTTTGTTAACCCTGGGAAAACAATCGTACTCCCCCATTGCCATGCTGCACTCTCAGGAGAAACAAGACTTGATAGAAGAGGTTTACTTGGGTAGTTAGCCACCCAAAAATTCACCATTCCCCCCAAGTATTTAGGTTCAAGCGGTTTTACATCGTCCCCAATCCAACTAGATGACGAATAATGACGAACATGCGGGTATCCTTTCGCTTTAAGCTGGTTCACAAATGCAATCGACGTTTGTGTTGGGTCTGCATTTTTAGCCAATAAATCTTGATCTTCCGCATCGTTGACCATGATCGTGTACCCAGGGAGCCCTAAATTTTTTGCAGCATTTGCATAAAAATCCGCCTCTTTAACAGCTTCCGCATTCGATTTGAAACGAGAAAAATGATAGGTTGAAACCACCATACCCGCATTTTTTGCATAGGAGATTTGTTGAGCCGCATAAGGGTTTAAGTAGTTCACTCCTTCCGTGAGTTTGACAACCGCCCCTTTGACCCCTTGCCTTTTTAATTCATTATAATCGCTTTGTGTCATCCATGAATTCCATGAAGAAACATCGATAAAATCCGTCCTTGGTGTTTCAGCAGTTGGTGTAATATTTGCTCGCACGAGTTGAGACTTCACTTGGTTTTTTTGCACATTGGCAAATTGTCCAAGCTCATGATTGGTCGTTCCTTTTCCCACTTCTTTTTTCTTAGCACTGGTCACATCCACAACTTTTGCATCCACATGATTTGCAAAAGGCGCAATCGGTGTCACAAACTCCAATCCTAAAAGAGTTCCTAGCATCAAACCAACTATTTTCTTCTTCATATTTATTCCTTTCACTGCTTATTCGACTTTAATTTCAGTTCATCACTCTAATCAAGTCCATCTTCTTCTGAGATATGAACTGCATGGTACACTTCTTGCTTTTTAATTCCTCGCAATTTCGCTACTTCTTTGATCGCTTCCTTTTGCGTCAAACCTGCTGAAATCAAAACGGAAACATGTTCTTTTAAAGTCATGGCCGAATAATCTTCCGCCGTTCCAACGCTTCCGTCTCCTCCCTCAACAATAAGAACGATTTCGCCTTTCGGAGGCTGGACGAAGGATTCAATCAACTCGGAAATGGTGCCTCGCCGATATTCCTCATAGATCTTCGTCAATTCCCTAGCCACCACACAATTCCTATCTCCATAAACAGAAAGCATGTTTTCAAGAGTAGCTTTAATTCGATACGGTGACTCATAAAAGATTTGTGTCGGAGAACTCGTCTGATTCTCTTCAAAAAATTCAATCTGTTCCTTCTTTTTTCTAGGAAGAAATCCATAAAACGTGAAGGGTTGTGGAGATAATCCGCTAGAGATGAGTGCCGTAACTCCCGCCGTCGCTCCAGGAAGAGAGACGACTTGTAAATTTTCTCGAACGCAGGCGTCCACCAATTCCACTCCAGGATCACTAATAGAAGGCATTCCCGCATCACTCACCTGAGCGATATTCACGCCTGATTTCAGAAGACGGAGAATTTCAGGAATTCGTTTTTGAACATTGTGTTCGTGAAAACTTAGTTGCTTGGTCGTTATTTCAAAATGATTCAAGAGTTTCTGGGTGTTTCTCGTGTCTTCACTTAAAATTAGTTCCACATCTCTTAAGACTTCCACGCTTCGAAACGTCATATCCTGTAAATTTCCAATTGGAGTGGGAACGAGTGTTAACACGCCAGTTTCCTTGCGCTCAAATGATTTTTGAATCCGCATAATTTCTCCTAATTCAACTTGTCTAACACGTCATAGCAAAGCATGCAGTCTTCATCGTTTTCCCGACGTTGCCCGTAGCTCACGCTACAAACGTGAAAGCCATCCGTGTAAACTTTTTCAATCGCAACTTTGGCTTTTGACTTTTCTTCTGGCTTTCCTGTACCATTGCCTTCCGTCTTATCATTTTTTGTTCGCTCTAGCGCATGTAGACGTTGTCGCAATTTGGAGTTCTCTAAGAGTAATTCATTGTTCTCTTCAATCACGAGCTGCACGTCAGTTTTCATTTTCGCAATCGTCTTTAAAGTCGACTCGTAAAAGCCTTCCATCTGACTCAATGAATCATAAATTTCTTTTTTATCCATTTTTCTTCTCGCTTATGAGTTTGACGTCTTCAACTGCATATTCCAATGGAAATTCCACATTTGGAAGGCGAACCTTCACGATTTTGCTTAGTACATTTAAACCTGTGACACGTCCAACTCCATCAGGTGTTTCAACGGTCACCCCCCATTCTGGAAGGACTTTTCTAGCTTCTACATAGGCTTCTTGCTCATTTTTCAAACAACAAAGGAAACGTCCGCAAACACCGGAAATTTTCACTGGGTTTAAGCTTAGACCTTGATCTTTTGCCATTTTTATAGAAACAGGATCAAAATTCCCTAAGTAGCTTGTACAACAAAGTATGCGTCCGCATGGACCAATCCCGCCGAGTATTCTCGCCTCATCTCTCACTCCGATTTGGCGGAGCTCGATTCGTGTTTTTAAGGTACTCGCCAGCTCACGCACGAGCTCTCTAAAATCAACTCGGTCGTCGCTCGTAAAATAAACGAGAACCTTAGAACGGTCAAAGGCGTACACAGAGCGCACGACTTTCATATCGAGTGAAAACTTATTCACTTTTTCTTTCACAATATTCGACGCCTTAATGGCAAGCTTTTCATTTTCAGAAATTCTCAACAAGTCTGTGGCGTCTGCTTTCTTAAGCAGTTTTGGTAGTTGTGAGAACTGTTTTCCACTCATAGAAGGCGTTAGCTCTTTCACAACCCCTACTTCTGTTCTATCTCTTGATTCTACGAGTACACTATCCCCTAGTTGAATCGTTGTATCTGTTGTCGAATATGGTTGTACAATTCCATTATTCCTAAGAATAATTCCTACTACTTTCATAACATTCCTCAATTCAATAAGTCTAGAGTCATCGATTCTAATGCGTATCGGAACACGACATTTCTCCCCACTCTTACTTTTGCTTCTTCAATCTTACTTAATGCATTTCCGAGAATCTGCCTATTCGGCTGTCCTTCAAAAAAATGACGAGCGAGTATGAAAAATCTGTCTTGTGCCTGTTTCTTCTCTTCGTTTTTCATAGAATCTATGAAAGGCGAAATGCTCGTTGAAACATTTATAAAAGCTCGCCCATCCTTCTTTAAGACTAGATTCCCCCAAGCTAGAACTCTTTCTCTCAACTCTTGAAATCCTTCTTCTTCAGCCAATGCTTTCCCCTCTTCTAGAGTGTCTACAAGAACCGAAACATCACTTGCTAAGTCGCTCTGAACTCCCTCTTTTTTCAAGCCGTTTGCCAGCTCGTCCTTGTCCATCGGAAGAAAATGAAACGAACCAACTCTTGATAAAATCGTAGGGAGAATGTGCCCCTTGTTTTCGGTTTCAAGAACAAGGAGCTTCTTACCAAGAGGCTCCTCAAGGAATTTCAAGAGAGCGTTTGAACTGGAAGCATTCATCTTCTCTGCTTCTTCAATGAGCAATGCCTTGTACCCACCCTCCATAGAGGTTTTTGACATCTCAATCAAAACTGCTCGAACATCATCCACACGAATATTCGCTCCATTCGGTTTCAAAATCAAAACATCTGGATGTATCCTCGAAATTACTCGCATGCAAGACGAACAACGCCCACAAGGCAGTCCGTCCACCTTTTCCTGGCAAAAAACCGATTGTATCAAGCGATTGCTTGCGATTTTCATTTCTATTTTATTTTTTCCTTCAAGCAAATAGGCATGCATCAATCTTTTTTTCTTAATCGTCTTTTCAATTTGGTCAAGGATGATCTGATTTTTCATACTTCCCCTTAAAATTGGTCAAAACTTTCAATTGGTAAAACAAAAACGGTTGCTCCTCCAATTTCCACTTCAACAGGAGCAGCACTTCCAGTTTCAAGTGAGAGATCCATCGTTAGTGGAGAGCTGGTATATTGGATTCTCGTTTGGCAAGTTTCTTTAATGATTGCTTTCACAGCAGAAACTTTTTCATCTTCAACACCTATAATGAAGGTTGAGTTCCCTGACTTTAAGAATCCACCCGTAGATGCTAATTTTGTTGCTCGTATATTTTCATCAATCAGGCGATTGCTCAATTTATTTGCATCTTTATCTTGGACGATTGCATAAATCATTTTCATGCTTCTCTCTCCCATTCTTCAATATTGTATTTTAATGCTTGAAACACTTCTTGCACGACGTGCCCTAGAGGTTGCTTGGCATCAATTTTTAGGATTCTTTCTGGATGCGCTTCCGCAAGCTTCAAATAACCATGCCTTACACGTTGGTGAAATGTCATTTCATCCAAGTCCAGGCGATTGATTTCATCTGCACGGTTATTATGAATTCTTTTCAATCCAGTCTCGCTATCCACATCCAAGTAGATGGTTAAATCTGGGAGAATGCCTTCTGTGGCAAATTCATTGAGCTGTTCAATGTTGTCCATCCCTAGTTTCCTTCCTTCTCCTTGGTAGGCAAGGCTTGAGTCGATAAACCTGTCGGCAATTACAATCTTATCCGCAACAAGGGCTGGAATCACTTTCTCAACTAGATGTTGTCTCCGGCTTGCCGCAAAGAGCAATGCTTCTGTTCTCGCATCCATCTCTGTGTTTCCACGGTCCAAAATCACTCCACGAATTTGCTCTGCAATACGGATTCCACCAGGTTCTCTAGTCGTCAGTATCTCTTTAGAAGTAATTCCGCTTAATTTGGGTAATACCATTTCTAACACACTTGTTTTACCAGCCCCATCAGGGCCTTCAATTGTAATAAAATAACCGCTCATACTTCCTCCTTGCTTATCCTCTTATTTTACTTTAACATTTTGACGATGTCCATAACTCAAAAAACAAGCGAAGTCGCTTGTTTTTTACGTTTATACGCGTTTTACCAACACTTTATCTTCTTTATATAAGTTGATAAGCCCTTCAGCTTTTTTACGAATCATTTCACCAGGATTCACTCTCTCAGGGACTTTCATAGAGATCAACTCCATCGGATTAGGCGCACGATCAATCGCATTTCCCCCCTCATCTTTCATGCTCTCGATCACGGTGCTGAAATGATGGAATCCAGGCCCGTAAAACTCTATCTCATCTCCAAGCGTCATCACATTTCTTTGGCGAACCAACGCTGTTTCAGTTTCCTCATCATACTCTACCACTTCCCCGACAAATTTGTATTGAGGGATTTTTCTTCTCGCTCCAAAGAGTTGCTCTTTTTCGCTTGGCGTTCCATAGTAGAATCCTGTTGCAAGCTCACGCTGCGCAACTTTCCAAAGTTCATCTACCCACTCTTGTTTACAAACCCAGTTTTCAGGGTCTTCCATATAGCTATCCACTGCTGCTTTATAAACATTTGCAACTGTTGATACGTAGTGAATCGACTTCATTCGCCCTTCGATTTTCAAACTATCTATGCCGTTTTGAATCAATTCTGGAATGTGTTGAATCATACTCATATCTACCGCAGACATGGAGAAATCTTCTTGAACTTCTCCTTGAACCAATCGTCTCTCTTCGCCAAACGGCAGGTCGAAGAGATCGTATTTCCAGCGACAACTCTGAGAACAGCCGCCTCGGTTGGCGTCCCTTAAACTCATATGATTGCTCAATGTACATCGTCCTGAATAAGAAATACACATCGCTCCGTGAATAAAGGCTTCGATTTCAATATCTGTATTCTTCCGAATTTCTGCAACTTCTTCCATGGAGACTTCTCTTGCCAAAACAACGCGCTCCAAACCGTAGTTTTTCCAGAACTCTAAGGTTTCAAAATTTGTTGCAGATTGTTGTGTAGAAAGATGTACGGGAAGTCCTGGAGCTTCAGTTATCGCAATCTCAATTAATGCGGGATCACTTACGATGACTGCAGAAATCCCAATATCTCTCAGCTTTCTGAAAAATTCCCCAGCACCTTGCTCATCTCCGTCATGTGTGACCATGTTTGCAGCAACATAAACTTTTGCATCATATTCCTTGGCAAATCTTACTCCTTCTGCCATTTCTTCATAGGAGAAGTTTCCAGCACGACTCCGAAGTCCATACGCATTGCCACCAATATAGACTGCGTCTGCTCCGTAGCGAATCGCAACTTTTAATTTTTCTAATGTTCCAGCTGGCGCAAGCACCTCTGGTCTTTTTAAATCTTTCATTTTCTCTCCTATCAAATTCGTTTTATGAAATAGAATCTAAAGAATCCCCAAAATCATAAAAAAGAATAATCCCGCTCCTGCAATCATCAATAATTTTGAAAATTTATCCATCCCTTTTTTATAATAGTGACTTAAACCTAAAGCAAAAACTGTAAAAGGAAAGATGGATGTCCTCAACTGATGAAAACTTTCGTTTCCAGTAAAAATGTAGGCAACCACAGCAATTGCCCAGAGAATAGATAGCGCTTGGCTGATTCTTTCAACAACTATTTCTTTATCCATAATGCCTCCTATACTATGCTTTTCGGATCCAATCGGAAGAATCCTTCATCGATTCCTCTGGTTGACGGGTGAAGGGTTCTAATCTTGCTATCAAGCAGGCTAGATTTCCCATGGTCAAATGTTCCTGCCTTTATCAAATCCCTTGCTTCTACAAACAATTTTGCGATTTCTACAAAATTCTCGCCAGGAGTAAATATCCCATCTAAGTTCCAATGGGTGTAGCCAGCATCTGCCAGATTGTTTAACTGCATCATCAAATTAATGTCGTTATTGGCAAAAATATGCGTCCCATGCTCATCTTCATAGATGGAGTAATGCGTATCTTTCTCTTTCGGTTCTCTTAGAAAGAGACCACGGTCTTTCCCTTTTTGCTCTTCCTTCTCAATGAAATTATAATAATTTTGAAGAAGTGGCCGCTTAGATTGATGAATCGCCGTTGCTCCATATACAAGAACTTCAACTGGAATCGCGAGTTTCCCTTGCATCGCTTTCATCTCTTCGAAAGGAACCTCACGTGCAAGCACTGCCTCTTTTGCTCCAACCTTCCCCCAGAAATTAATCTGACGGGAATTGGTCACAAGCGTACTCGCATCATAGATGAATGGCAGATTGAATGCATCATCACGAGTCAAGACATGGATCAACCCAGTATCTCCAACCACTATAAAATCAACCTGAGAATCTTGAAGAAATGCTAAATACGATTGGATGCCTCGCATCTTTTGTGGATGCATGATTGCTGCAACGTTTACAACCAACTCTTTACTTGCCAAGTGCGCTTCGTTTGAAAGTTGCTTGATTTCTTCTCTTGAAAACGCATGGGGAAGTCTAAGTCCATACTCTTTTTCACCTATGACAATGCGGTCTACTCCAGCTTCCATTAACATTCTCGCTTGTTGCACACTCTCTGCTGTTGCTGTTAGTTTAAACATAATTCCCATCCTTTTAAAAACTTTTCCTATTTTATCACATTTTTTTAAAAAAAATTTGCGACTTTTAATATTTAGTTATTTTTTAATTTCTTAACGTGGTTAGTCTGTGAAAAAAATTGCGCATGGGCAGCTTGCCTAATCGTTGATAGAACAAGCTGCTTCACAATGAAACATTTCTGTAACATTCATTTAATGATAAACCTCTTTCTTTCTCTATTTTGAATGCTAGAATGATAAAGATATTTGAATCTTATTGATGAATACAGTCCGAAGAGGAATGATAAAAATGAATACAGCTCAACAAATTGATGATTTGCATATAGAAAAACATATTGAAAATAAACAATTCGAAATCCTTCAATCTCAAGAAACCGTCCGATTGAAAATTGAACAGGAAGACTTGCTCTTCTTTTCCTTTTACGGATTGGGAGGGATATTTATGGTTTTAACCATGTTTACCCTTTACCAAATCCTCACGGAAAAGCTCAACCAGCAAGTCATTCAGTCCGCCTTTATTCTCGCAAGCTTATTAGCCGCAAGTGTCGTGATTGGATTTATTCTTTCAAGACTGGTGATTGCGATTGCAAAGAAAACGTGGCAGTTCCAACGTAAACATACTTGGAGGAGATACCACAATCTTCCTGAGAAAATTACGAGCATTGAAGTCGACCATTATGATTTCGTTAAAATCGAGAGACCCGAAGGAATGACCGATACACAAGCCATTCGCTTTGACGAAATTCTCGAAGCCGAAGCCCAACAATTTACAGCAACCAAAAACGCATGATGACTAACATCATGCGTTTTCTTACTTCTCAGTATTTTCTTGCTTCTCAAAAATATTTTTTTTCGTTTCCACAACCAAGTTCAACTCTCTTGCATTTTCTAAAATTTGGATTTGGCGCTCAACTTCTAAGCCGCGTTTATAATTTCTAAACCTATCCATCAATAGAGAAAGACTCGTACAAGCAAGCATTAACCCCACTATCATCCATATAAAGCTATTGATTTCTTCACTCATAGTCCATACTCTTCTCTCCATAAAGTGAAATTAACCGTTCGAACAACAAAAGCATTTCATCCTTTTTGTACCCTAACTCCCAATGCATACTATGAATATCAGGATAATCCAATAATATTTTGGAATCTGTTGAAATGATAAAGTCATAGGTTTCTGCTTCATCTACTTTTAAATCTTCAAACTGAAGAATTTCGATTCGATTAAAGATATTGAACAGGTTGATAAAGCTTATCTGTTCGGTTTCTCCATACACGCCAACCTTCAGCACGATGTTAATTTTTTTCTCTCGAACATAAAACAGATAGATGAGTTTACTAATGTACTGTACAAATAATTCTTCTGAAATAAAAGTGCTCAACTCTTTTATCGGCAAAAGATGGTCTATGTAATAAGATCTTAACAGTCCCTCTACAAGTCCTGTAAAATGCTTGTTTTCATTTTCAGCCCCAACAAAATCTGACAGCCTTATCGCTCGACCTTTTATATAACTCGCTCCAATGAACGTTGAGACAATTCTATGGAATAAAAATGCCGCACTTTCTTTCGAAAAAATCGAGAATAATTTTCTTTCTTGCAGATAGGCAAAAAATTTTTTCGCCACTTGTACTTGGATGAGAGGTGTGTCCTCTAATAGTAATTCCTTTTCTACCTCATAAAAAGCTCCTTCATGTAGGAATTCGTTACTCTCGAATAAAAAGGATGTAAATAACCAATACGCTAAATCCGCCCGTGGAACTTCGTTCAATTGTTTCTTCGTATATTCATCTACCTTACTGAATAACTTTTTCTCGAAACTTTCATAAAAGTTTTCCCATGCATCTGAGGGATGGGGGAACTTGCCTTTCTTCTTCCTCACTCCAGTTACAAAGACGAACGTTTCGAGTCGTTTTGCATTTAGGGAAGAATTGGGAAACAATAATTCATAATGGGGTTTCATTAACTCTTTTTCAACAGCAACTCGCGTCATCTCCGCCTCAAAAGGCGGAATTCCATGATGAATCAACCAGAATAAATTGGAATAAAAATGATTAATTTGAGCTTCTTTTCCAGTAATCTTAATTGGATTCCACTGTATTTCAAGGTTATTCTCTTCTAAGAACTTACGCATTTGTTTCGTCTTTCGAAGAATCGTGCTTTTTGAATAGCCCGTCTCTTCGGCAAAGTCATCTAATCCTGCTTGTGTTTCGTTAAATGCTCGCAAAATCAGCTTATAAACCATTGAGGAGTCACAAAGAATCTGCCGATAAATATCAACACTTGGAAATTTCTCTGAAATATTCACCCGTCCATTTTTCAATTTGAGCAAATTCTCGTCGTTGAAGTAAGATTCTACTTCCTCTTCAATCGTGTTCACAATTTTTACAACTTGATGATACGTCATCAAATGTTTTGAAAGCAATTTTTCAATTCGAATCACTCCAGGACCAAAAAGAGACAGAGATGTGTAGATCTCTAATCGAATTAATTCTTGATCTGTAAATAAACATTGATCAATGATCAATAGATGCACCTCCTCTTTTTATATGATTCCTGGATATCGGAGAAAAAATCCAAAGCGCGCTAATGATGAACCGAATCCCCACCGCAATAGGTGGAAAGAATGGGACAGCTACCACAGCAATCACGCTTAAAAAAATCGAAATCCTCGATCGTTTGTCTTGAAGGACCCCGATCTTAAATGTTTTATCCTCTGAATTTGCTTGACCCAATACATTGGTGAGTATAGAAAAACTCACACTCCACATGAAATAAACAAGTGCATAGCATACTCCTGGAACTACTTCCATGGGGTATTTCCCTACCCAGAGCGTTACACTGGGGCATAACGTAACCCAGAACAGCCAAAAGAGATTCGCCCAGATGACTTGAATGTTAATCTTCTTTGCTCGAGCAAAAACTTGGTGATGATTCACCCAAATTGCCGCAATAAAAATAAATGTAACCATGTAAGCGAGAAGAAGGTTACCAACCTGCAAAGCTCCAGAAAAACTCGGGTTGTTTGGGAATTTCACATTGAAAATAAGGACGGTTAGCACGATTGCAATCACTCCATCCGTAAAAGATTCCAACCTATTTTTCGTCAAAAGCCTATACATACTATGCCACTTTTCTTGTTTTTCCAAAGATTATATCCGCCACCGTCAAGACAATCAGCATAACAATCTCAATCAGATACAAACTTGTGTATTGATCTATGCCGAAACCATCATTGCCTCTATATAGAAGGACAATGACGAGCAATACCAATAAACAGATGAAGTTTAAAGGCGCAATAAACCATAGATTCCCATTTTCTTTCTTTACCATGTAAAAAATAAATTCGAAAATCGAAAAGAATATCCAAGCTACACCTACTAAAAGTGCAATCCAATAAATGATAAATGGAACCATAATCTACCTCCCATTCGAATACTATTATTTTAACATTTTTGAAACTTAGCGACAAAAGAAACCTATCGCTTTACTTTATATACTTTCTATAAAATGCTAAAATGAGAAAAAAGAA
>JAITHN010000050.1 GCA_031279745.1 Streptococcaceae bacterium | reverse complement strand
GGAAAAGAACCAAATAAATCTGTAAACCCTGATGAAGTGGTTGCAATGGGGGCTGCTATTCAAGGTGGAGTGATCACTGGAGATGTGAAAGACGTTGTCCTTCTTGATGTAACCCCTCTTTCTCTAGGAATTGAAACAATGGGTTCAGTTTTCACGAAATTAATTGACCGTAATACAACGATCCCAACTTCTAAATCACAAGTTTTCTCTACAGCAGCAGACAACCAACCTGCAGTAGATATTCATGTCTTGCAAGGTGAACGTCCAATGGCAAGCGACAATAAAACATTAGGACGGTTCCAATTAACGGATATTCCGCCAGCACCTCGTGGAATTCCTCAAATCGAAGTAACATTTGATATCGATAAAAACGGGATTGTAAATGTTTCTGCAAAAGATTTAGGCACACAAAAAGAACAAAAAATCACGATTAAATCATCTTCAGGTTTAACAGATGAAGAAATCGACAAGATGGTGAAAGATGCAGAAGCAAATGCAGAAGCAGATAAAGCGCGTAAAGAAGAAGTAGACTTGAAAAACGAAGCAGATGCGTTGATCTTCTCAGTGGATAAAGCAGCAAAAGACTTAGAAGGAAAAGTGGATGCAGAAGAAATCAAAAAAGCAGAAGCTGCTCGTGATGAGTTGAAAACAGCCCTTGAAGGCAATGATTTAGAAGAAATTAAATCAAAACGCGATGCTTTGAACGAAATCGTACAAAACTTAACAGTTAAAATGTATGAACAAGCAGCTGCTGAGCAACAAGCACAGGCTGGAGCTGAAAACGTTGATCCAAATGCGGCACAAGGAAGTGCTGATGATGTGGTTGACGGAGATTTCAAAGAAGTTTAATCTTTGAAAGGGTTGTGCGTTTCGTAAATTGAATGTGTAACACATATTGGTTGGCGGAGGAGACTCCGCCAAGTTTTTAAATAAATGAGGTGGGAAGAATGGCGGACAAGCGAGATTATTATGAAGTGCTTGGAGTGAGTAAGAGTTCAAGTGAACAAGAAATAAAGAAAGCCTACCGAAAATTGAGCAAACAGTATCATCCAGATATCAATAAAGAAGCGGGTGCCGAGGATAAATTCAAAGAGATTTCAGAAGCTTATGAAATATTAAGTGATCCTCAGAAGAAAGCTGCCTATGACCAATATGGGTTTGCAGGTACAGATCCGAACTACGGTGGTGGATTTGGCGGTGGATTTGGTGGCTTTTCTGGCGGAGGGTCTGGATTCGGTTTTGAGGATATCTTTGAAAACTTCTTTGGAGGGGGTGGCTCAAGTTTTGGTGGATTTGGAGGTGCATCAAGAAATCCGAATGCTCCAACGGTTGGAGAAGATTTGCAGTATCGTATGAACCTCAAATTTGAGGAAGCGATCTTTGGTGTTGAAAAAGACATCGAATATAACCGTGAAGATACTTGTGGCACGTGTCATGGGAATGGTGCGAAACCTGGGACGAGCCCAATCACTTGTACGAAATGTCATGGTAGCGGACGGATCAATATTGACCGTCAAACTCCACTTGGTATGATGCGGACACAAGCGACTTGTGACCTTTGTGGAGGAACAGGGCAAGAAATCAAAGAAAAATGTACCACTTGTCATGGTAGTGGGCATGTGAAAACAAAACATAAGGTCAAGGTAAATGTTCCAGCAGGAGTAGATGACGGCCAACAAATGCGTCTTTCTGGTCAAGGAGAAGCGGGTGGAAATGGAGGACCTCATGGAGATCTCTATGTTCGTTTCATCGTTGAGAAGAGTGAAGAGTTTGTTCGTGATGGTTCCGAAATCTACTTTGAAATGCCATTGAATTTTGCTCAGGTTGCACTTGGAGATGAGGTTGAAGTCCCAACTGTTCACGGAAATGTGAAGTTAAAAGTTCCAAGCGGAACACAAGCAGGTGCAAAATTCAGATTGCGAGGAAAAGGAGCCCCTAAACTTCGAGGGAGTGGAAATGGGGATCAAACCGTTATTGCAAGAGTCGAAACTCCTGCCAAGCTAAACGAAGAACAAAAAGAAGCAATGCTCGCCTTTGCAAAAGCGAGTGGAGTAGAGTTGAACCATGGAGAAGAAGGTTTACTCGGAAAAATGTTCGGCAAAAAGAAAAATAAAAAATAGACTGGAAGTGGAGTTTGACCACGGTTCGTTTGGGGATTTTATTGACCCCAAAGTTAGACTGTTTTAGAGTGGAGAAATTCAGGCATTTTAGGACCGTTAAAGTGACAGGATTTTACAAACTCGTCCAATTTAGCTTGAATATGCAAACAACCCCAGACCTTAGTCTGGGGTTGTTTGCATATTCAAGAAAGTGAAACAATTACTTGGCTTAGTTTAAGAGGAACTTAGCAACGTTTTCGCTCGCCGTCCCTTTTTCCCACACGCTGTATTGGCGGTAAAAGGAATCCTGGGCTGGGAAATGGATTTCTGAATCAATAGATTCAAGGGTTGAGTTTAAACCACTTAAGAACGTCTCTTCGGTTTGAAAGAGCTCTCCCGGCAGGTCGTTGTAATAATCGAGATAGAAACCGCGCAATTCATCACGATATTTAGATAAATCATAAGGGAAGAACAAGATGGGACGGTTTAGAAGCGAATAGTCAAAGAATACAGAACTGTAATCCGTCACCAAGCAATCGCTGACGAGATACAAATCTGAAATATCGACTTCGCTCAGTATTCGAACGTTTTTTTCATATCCGGTGATTTCAATCGCATCTTTAACAAGATAATGCGGACGAAGAATTAAGGTTGTCTTCATTCCAGCTGTTTCAAAAAAAGAGGAAAGTTGAAAAGGAAGGTCGAAAGTATGGCTTCCATCTTCGTTTACCAAATCATCTCGCCATGTAGGTGCATAGAGTACGATTTTGTGGTCAACTGGAAGCCCGAGTTGATCTTTTAATTTCAAGATAGAGCTTGCAGTATTCGCATGGATGAGTTTATCGTTTCTTGGATAGCCAATATCTAAGGTCTTTCCTTTATAATCAAAGGCTTGACGAAAGATTTTTTTGGCAAATGGATTTGGGCAGACCAATACGTCCCAGCGCTCAGTCTCTTTTTTAAAATCCTCGTGATACGTTTTTGTATTTTGGTCGTGAATATTCACCTCTTCAATGTCCAAACCAATTTTCTTTAATGGGGTTCCATGCCAAGTTTGGACATAGGTTGTTCCTTTATTTTTTGCAAACCAGAGAGGAAGACGTACATTTGTTACCCAAAATTCACTAACACTCACCCAATACAACCATTTAAGAGAAAAGCGCCTCAAAATGATTGCCTCTGGATATTTTTTCTTCATGGCCGGAACCAAAGATCCAGAAACCCCAATAAAAATACGCTTAGGATTTTGTTGATCACTTTGCTTTAGAATTTCGTCAAGAATACTTTTTGGATTATCTGAAAACTGTTTACCAAAAAAACTTTCAAAATAAAGGGTTGCAGGTTTAATTTTTCTTGACCCAAAGAAACGCATGATCAAGTAGATGAGTTGAAAAACAATTTTTTTCATTCGTTTCAACACTCCTTAGAATTATTGATTGATAAGACTTGTTTCGTTGTAGTCTCAGCTACTACCGATTTTACGGAGAATTCCATGTCTCTGATGTAGATGAACACTTTCGAAAATTGTTATATTCATTGTAGACTCAGGAAAACTCACTTGTCAAATACAGCAAAATCAGCAGGCGAAACGCCTGCTGATTTTGCCTATTTTCCTTGGTGAATATTGAGAGTATAGAATGTTCGAGGACCAAATGGAGAAATCACGGTAATATTGAAGATATTGTCAGAATTTTTTAGAAGTTTCACTTCTTTACTGAATGTCGTAAAGTCTCCAATATAGTTGTGCCCATAGTTAAAACTATTTGCTTCACCATCATCTTTTGCGATGACTTCCCCGTTTAGGTAGACCTCTGTGCCTTTATCAAGGTTTCCAGTCACTTTTCCACTAATAGTGAATTTACTCTTGTTTGTTTTTACAGAATACGTATTGCTTTCAAGGTCAAAATTCCAATTCTTCGAGTTGTCAAATTCGATTGTTGGAACATTCATTTGCATCGCCACAACGACAGGAATATTTGTCGTCGCATGTGTTTCAGAATTTTTCCAAACTGCCATCAAACGTAACAATCCTTGAGGAGCAACATTTTTCACAACATAGGAGAAGGCTCCAGTAGTTGGATCTATTTCCACTTGATTCAATGGGTCTGAAACATCATCCGAATGTCCTAAGATAACGAGTGATTCTGTTGTTGGAAGGAAAACTTTTCCTTTAAGTGTAAATTCTTTGGTTGAAGGATTATATAAGCCAAAGTCATCATTGTTCACTTTTGTGTAACACATTTTATCTGCTAAGAAGACGGTTGGGTTTTCGGCGGTAGGAAGAGCTACTTTATTGACTACATCTCCAATTTCATCTGTATCAATACTAATACGATCCGCAGCGTATTTTTCTCCACTTGCAGTGTACCCAACAACGTAGATGTTGATATCTCCTCCCCACTCAATGAGTTGTTCTTTTGTCAAGATTGAAGTGGACCAACCGTCTTCCTCTACAGTTACAGATAAATATTTGGACTCTGAGGTACTATTGTTTACTAATACATCAGCGAACACTTCCACTTTCGAAATTTCTTCAGGGACTTTAAAGCGGATTTTGAATTCATCTTCCCCGTTCAAATGATAACCCAGGGCATCCTTTTGATATTTTATACTCATTTCAGGATCAAGCGGGATTTCAATTGGTTGTTTGAATTGAATTGGAACTGGGCGATTTAATTCAACACCATTTTCATCTTCGAAATGAAGCTGACTTTTGCCGAAGAGAAGTGGTATACGCACATAATATTCTCCGTTTACTCCTGGAGTAACTTTTTGAGTAGGCGCTTTTTCTCCTTCCTTTTCATCATAGACATAAAATTCTTTAGAGTAATTTCCTTGAAGTTCAAATACCCAACCAAGCGTTTCATCTTTATAAATATCGACAGCTCCATGTAAATTATTGTGTCCTGCGTAGAAAGGATTTACAAACTGGCCAGCGTTCCCTGAGAGGTCAAAATCATCAAGGTTATCGAAAATGATTTGATTGTTTACGCTTCCTCCGTTGTCTACCCCTGCAGGCATCCCTTGAACATCAAGAGAGGTTTCAGGAGTTTCCACGCGGTTTTTAGCAGCATCTAAGGTAGAGGTGATGATTTTATTGTTTGTAGCTTTCAGATAGCGTTCTTGGCCATATCCAATTTTGATTCTGAAATGTGATAAGTCATCGTACTGAAGGTCTGTCCCGATATAATAACTTTCCCAATGTCCATTCACACATACTGAGATATATCCACTTTTCCAAATTCCGCTTCCAGAATCGGATGCAGAACCCGTCAGATAGACATCGGTTCCTGAATAATCTAATTGTAAATTCTTAATTTCAGGAGCGATACTATCCACTTTAATTGGATATTGTTTCATTTGTTTATGACCTAAAGGACCCGTCATTTCAAATTTGAAATAATATTGACCATCATTTACATATTTTGAAAGTCCGGTTTTTTGATCGATGACAGTCCCATCCCAAGCTGGAATTCCTGATGTATTGGTCAAGACAGTACGGTGAAGCTGTCCAATATTCGCAAGTGTACGCACGTTTTTTTGTGACTGATCCACAATACTCACTTTCACACTCTCAACTTCACGATTGAGCATAAAGAATGGGAAAGCAGTTTTTTGAGGATCACCGACTGCAGAAACGAGGTGTTTTTCACCAGTGCTATCGGTCACTTCTTCTTCAGCATTACTAATTGCGACTTGATTGCGGTCAATCCCAAGGAGCCATCTATCCCCCAGTTGTTGATTTAACTCAACACTTCCTAGAACATGGTCCCCAGCATCAAGCAAGTAACCAATCCCATATTCAGATCCCTTTTCATCAATGGAAGGATCAATAAAATCTTGATCCCCATAGTTTCCGAAAAATCCGAAGTAGGCTGTTGTCAAAGTAGGTGCTTTTCCATATTTTTCTTTCAAAGAAATATATCCTTCGACAAACTGATCCTTTTTAAAGTTTTTTGGAAGTGAGATTGTGACGGTCACATTTTTCTTTTCTCCCTTATTGAGCGTGATTGTATTCGTTTTGGTCGTCACGGTTGATTTCGGAATCACTTTGTCGTAGACGCTGTCTTCATGTTCTTTCGTTAACGGTTGACCTAAAACATCATGAGGAGAAACCATGTAACCTGTCGCCAATTTCGTTCTTGTATCCTCAACTTTGACTTCAGAATACGCCCCGCCATAGTTGTCAAAATTGTAGACGAGTTTTTTCTTTCCGTTATTTTTTAATTCAAATGTAAATTGGGTTGTTTGCTTCATTTCTTTTAAAGCGAAGATTCCATCACCATCTTTTTTATCTGTTAAGGTAACAGGGTTTTCGATTGCTTTGTCAACTTGAATGAAGCCCACCCCTTGTCTACGAGGACTTATAATACCACCGAACTCTCCATCTAGGATTGGACGACTTGTATTTTCAAGGAGTTTTTTCACTGTTTTTGGCGTAGGTGCTTTTCCAGTTTTTTGTTTCCAACTTTGAATGATTAAAGCAGAGCTTCCAGCAACAAATGGAGTTGCCATACTCGTTCCTGACATATCTTGATAAGAGTTGCCGTTATCTAAACTCCAAAGGTGGCCACCTACCCCAGTAATTTCAGGTTTTAATTCAAGATTAGGCGTAGGACCCCAACTTGAGAAAAAACTCATATTTTGTGCGTTAGGATTGGCATAAGTCGTTAATTGGCTATCCGAAAAGAATAAGGAAGCATTTTTCCCAACGGATTTCACATCTTTATAAAGCTCTACCCCTTCCTTGTAAGGCAGGACAATAGTTGGAATGGCAGGGTAATCTTCAATATCAATCCCACAACTGAATAAATCTGATTGGTCGTCTTCAGGGTCATTGTCAATAATGACAAGACCTTGGGCACCCATATCAAATGCATTTTGCATCTTTTGTTGGAATGTATTGCTTCCACGTGAAATCAATGCGATTTTCTTAGAGAACGCACCATTTCCACTAGCGAAATAGTCAGCGGGTATTCCGAACCCTGGAAGATTCGAATCTTGTTGAGAACCACTAGAATCTGAAACTGGAAGAATGTTGTAAGATCCAGGTGCAAGTGGTCCGAAAACATCTTCAAATTTAGTATTATATTTCGATTTTTCTGGGTGATAAGTTTTTTCATTTGTCCGGATATAGAAAGTATTCTCA
>JAITHN010000017.1 GCA_031279745.1 Streptococcaceae bacterium | reverse complement strand
TTCCCAAACTTCTTCTCCTGATACATCTGGAGAAATGTTGTAACCAGTAACACGGTTGTTTGTTGGAACAACTTGATAACGGAATTGAGTTGGAATTACAAACGCTTCTTCGCTTGCATATTTTTGCCACTCAATCATTTTATCTTTACGATAAGTTTCATCAAATGATTTAACAGAATCGATTTCAGCCATTAACTTCGTGTTTTCGTCTGAAACAAAACGAGAGAAGTTAAATGCTGCTTTTGGTCCGTATAATGATGTTGGAGATGGGTTTCCGTCAGTAGACCATGCTGCTGCGAATACATCAATTCCTGGATCATCTTTTTGTACTTTTTCATAGAATGCTTGGAAGTCGATCAAACGTCCAGTTGCTAATTTCACATCCAAACCAATTTTCTTCCATTGTTGGATTTGGTAGTCAGCGATTGGTTGAGACGTAGCTCCACCAGCCATAGATGCGAAGTTGATCGTTAATTTTTCACCTTTAGGGTTCGTACGGATTCCGTCGTCACCTTTTTTGTATCCAGCATCATCCAAGATTTTGTTTGCTTTATCAAGATCATAAGGATATCCTGGAACTTCTTTATCTGTTGCAGACAATGCGCCAAATACTGGAGAGATTACTGTATTTGCACGAGTACGCAATCCGTTGTAGTATTTCTTACCGATTGCATCCCAGTCAAGTGCATATCCCATTGCTTGACGTAAGTTTTTATCCGCCATTTTCGCATTTGGATCTGTTACACTTACGGCTTTCTTCACATCATATTTACCAAGTTTAAATCCAAGGTAGCTATATGAGAATTCTGTATCTCCAAGCATTGTGTAGTTCTCAGTATCTTTGTAGTCATTGTAGTTATCCGTTGTCATAGAAAGCGCAATATCGTATTTATTTGATTTCAACGCTTCAACAGCAGCAGACGATTTTACAGTAGACATCGTAATCTTCGAAACTTTTGGTGTTGATCTATAGTAATATTTGTTAGGAACAAACTCTACAGATTCACCTTTAACGATTTTAGAAATTACGAATGGTCCAAATGATACTGGGTTTTTACGAACTGCATCACTACCAGCCATTTTTTCAACTGGAATTGATTCTAAAGTATGTTTAGGAATCATCCAGTTCAATACTCCACCGTCTCCTGATTGTAACAATGATGGAGAAACTTCTTTATAAGTTACTTCAACTGTTTTGTCGTCGATTTTCTTCAATCCAGAAATGTCTTTTGCTTTTCCATCATGATATTCTTCAACACCTACAACGTTCGTGATATTTCCATAACGAACACCTTCGTAGTTTTTATCAGCAATTGTTTTGTAAGAGAAGATGTAATCATCTGCACCTGCTGATTTTCCATCTGACCATTTCAAATTCTTGTTAAATGTAACTGTTACAGTCTTTTTATCTTGGTCAAATTTATAATCTGCTGGCCCACCATTTTTCAATTTAAAAGTAGAATCAGTATAGAAAATACTTCCTCCACCAGTAGGTGAATAGAAATAAGCATCATATGCATCATCTTGGAACGCAGGGTTAAATACCCCTTTAAATGGTGTATCCGCAACAACAGCTACATCCAAAGTTCCATTTTCAATTGCTTTCCCTTCTTTCATTTCGATAGGGAATTTGTCTTTTTTGGCTTCGCCTGTTACTTTTTTAGCCCCCCCACCACATGCTGTAAACATCATTGTAGATGCAGCAGCAAGCGTAATTAGACCTACAACCTTCTTATTCATTCAATTTCCTCCTTTTCTGCCGTTGGCATTGTTTTGCTCGATGAATGATAGACGAGCTGGATAAATCGTGTTTTATCCAAGACGTTGGCGTGCATCAGCAGATCGCTTAATTGCATTCCCAACATAATTTATGCTAAGCATCAAAACGATAATAAGTATTGATGCAGGTAGCCAAACCCATGTGTAATTCTGAAGAACTGTTCCATCCGCTGCGTACGCAATGAGCGTACCTAAGGAAGGTACATTCCCAGGTAGACCAAATCCCAAGTACGTAAGACTGGTTTCAATCCCGATATTTCCTGCGAAGTTCAATGTCAAATTGGTAATAATCATACTACTTAAATTTGGCATCACTTCACGAAACATGATGAAAAATGTAGGTGTTCCTAAAGTTTTTGAGGCACTTACGTAATCTCGCCGTACTTCTGAGAGGGTTAAACTTCTGAATAACCTCGCCTTTCCAACCCAATAGAACAAACTCATAATCCATACAAAACTCAGAACGTTGTATTCGGGTACAACCGTTACGAGGACGATAATCAGCATTTGAATAGGTAAAATCAAAACGAAATCCACGATTCTCATCAAAATCGTATCGATAATTCCACCGAAGAACCCTGAGGTAATCCCGATTCCCACACCAATAATTGTTGTGATAATTGTAATGGCAAATCCAATACTGATTGAGTTTCTAGCCCCTATGAACAATTGTCCGAGGACGTCACGTCCACCTTCATCCGCACCTAGAATAAATTGTTTTACACTATCTGGATCTGTTGCAATCGTCCCAGGTGGCGCATATTTATCGAAGATAGAGACATAGGTCACTTTACTTTGATCGATAACAAGTGCACCGATAAAAACGGCTAGCAAGATAACTCCAAGAAGAATCAATGAAACGAGCGCAATTTTATCCTTTTTAAACTCGCGCCAGATCATTTCAATCCCCATAGGTGGTTTTGAAACCTCTTTTGACGATTCAGTCGCAAGAAGTTCTGTTTCAATGGTTGTTTCTAATTTGTCATTTTCACTCATGAACTTCTCCTTTCTACTGAATACGAATACGTGGATCGACCAAACTCATGATGATGTCACTAATCAACATCCCCAAAAGTGTTACAACCCCAAGAATCAATACAAGCGCAGTGATTACAGTGTAATCCAACTGGTTGATTGACTGTAAGAACAATTGACCAATCCCAGGATAAGAGAAAATACTCTCGATAACTACTGAACCCGCAATCAGACCAGAGATTTCAAACCCTAAGTTTGAAGCGATTGGCAATGAAGCATTTCTAAATATATGTCTGGAGAATACCTTTGAAGTCGGAACTCCTTTACTTCTCGCTGTACGAACAAAATCAAGTTTTTTAGCGTCAATTACTTGGCTACGCAAGTATTGAATCGTAATGGTTGTGGACAATAAAGCCCCTGTTAAACTCGGTAAGACTAAATGTTCCGCACGATTGATAAACTCAGTAAATCCGCCTACTGCTGCAGAAGGGTCTACGGTCCCACTCGTTGGGAACCATTCCAAACGGTAACCGAAAACAAATAGCATCATCAAACCAAATACGAATAAAGGAACCGCAAATGTGAAGTATGAATAAATCCCCACTGCTTTATCAATCCATGAATCTTCATATCTTCCTGATAAAAGCCCTAATGGCAAGGCAATCAGATAGGCAATCACTGCTGTAAATAAACTTAACCAAACTGTGTTCCCAACCCTTTGGCCGAGTAAATCAGTTACAGGGATTTTATAGATAAAACTTTGTCCCAAATCTCCATGGAACAAGTTCCCCAACCATCTCAAGTACTGTGTAGGCCAAGGATCATACAACCCTGCTTTCATTTTTAACGCTTCTAGCACTTTCGGGTCAACTGATGGATTGATTTGTCCAGTAAATGGATCCCCTGGCATCAACTTCGCTAACATAAAGATGAGGATACTCAGGATGATAACTTGCGGAATCATTAAAACTACTCTTCGAAGAATCGTTTTCCACATTATGCCTCACCTCCATTCTTTAATGCGACTTGATGCGTATCAGAAATATTTGATAAATCGAATACTCTACCATTGCTATCATAATGGCTACTTTGTTTTTCTTGATACTCTAGTTCTACTTGTCTACGTACTTCCATATGCTTGTCCCTATTTGGAACATCGATTCTAGGAATTGCAGAAAGTAGACGTTTTGTATAGATGTGTTGTGGATTATTGTAAATATCTTCACGCGATCCAATTTCAACAAAACGGCCTTTATACATGATGGCGATATTGTCACACATGTGTTTCACAACTCCCAAATCATGGGAAATGAAGAGGTAGCTCAACCCAAATTCTTCCTGAATGCGCTTCATAAAGTTAAGAACTTGCGCTTGAACGGATAGATCGAGAGCAGATACTGGCTCATCCGCGATAATTAATTTTGGATTTGTTGCAACTGCACGTGCCACACCAATACGTTGACGCTGTCCACCAGAGAACTCATGTGGATATTTATATAGCGCATCGTCAGGCATCCCTACGATGTCGAGTAATTTTTTTACTTTTTGTTTTTCTTCTTGATCGCTTAGTCTCTCAAAATTACGAATAGGCTCAGCAATGACATCGATGATTCTCTTCTTCGGGTTTAGTGAAGACATTGAATCTTGGAAAATCATTTGAACATCTTTGTTATAATCAATTTTCTTACGAACTGAAGGCTTCGTCACATCGTGACCGTTGTAAATAATTTCTCCAGCAGTTGTCTTTTCAAGACCTACGATTGCTTTCCCGGTGGTCGACTTTCCGCTTCCACTTTCTCCAACTAGACCGTATGTTTTCCCTTTTTCAATAATAAAATCTACACCGTCTACCGCTAGGACGTGGTCCGTTACTCGATTAAAGAAACCGCTACGGATTGGATAATGAACTTTCAAGTCCGAAATTCTTAATAGCTCACTCATTCGAATCTCCTCCAATCAACTCTTTTGCAACTTCTTTACGGTGTTGTATTTCACTCTCATCTGTCTCTTCAAATCGGAATGTCTTGTAACATGTGCAACGTACAAAATGCTTATCTTCTACTTCATGCAAAACAGGATTTTCCTCATGCTCGTCCTCCCCGATCCAAGGAATTCTGGCAGAGAATCTGCAACCTGTACGAGGCAAGAATTTCAAACTTGGCACGACCCCTTCAATAACATGAAGATCTGAATCATGTGCATCCTCTTGAGGAATTGAGTTTAATAGAGAGCGCGTGTACGGATGTTGCGGATTGGTGAATATTTTTTCAACTGGTGCATACTCGACAAACTGTCCTGCATACATTACCCCTACTTTGTCCGCTGTTTCTGCTACAACCCCCAAATCATGGGTGATGAGAATAATCGCTGCTTCTGTTTCTTTTTGTAATTCACGAAGCAAGTCAAGAATCTGTGCTTGAATCGTTACGTCAAGCGCAGTCGTTGGCTCATCCGCAATGATAACGGAAGGCTTTGCGGCGATTGCAATCGCGATAATTACCCGCTGTCTCATCCCACCTGATAATTCGTGCGGATATTGACTCGCCACACGTTCAGGATTTGGAATTCCCACCTGATCAAGCAATTCAATCGCGCGTTTACGTCTTTCTTCCTTTGATAATTCTTTACGATGGTAACTTAAGCTCTCACTAATCTGTTCAGCAATACGCATTAACGGGTTAAGCGCAGACAACGGATCTTGGAAAATCATTCCGATTTTGTTTCCGCGGACATTGTTATAAAGCGTTTCGTTTAATTTGGTGAGATCTTGATCATCAAAGAGGATGCTTCCTTGAACACGTGAGTGAATTGGATCGTGCAAGCCCATAATCGCTGTCGCTAAGGTTGACTTTCCACTCCCACTTTCCCCAACAATCGCAAGAATTTCATTCTTATTTAACGTGAAGCTCACATCATCTACCGCATCATAGTAATCATCTTTGATACGAAACCCTAAATGTAAGTTTTGCACTTCTAATATTTGTTCTGATTCTGGCATAACTTACTCCCTTCTTTATATACGTCATTGCTTTTTCGTTATTTTATTCATCAATTTTTTATGACGATTCTATTCACAAAAAAACTAATACTTTTGATAGTATAATAATTATTCTTATTAAATTCAATGGAAATTTCAATATTTTTTTAAATTTTCTAAAAATTCGTACATATCGTTCGTGTTTAGCTAACGTGCTTGCAAGCGTTTACAAAAGCTGATTTCATGTACATTCTCAAAAATCATCCCTCAACTGTTATTTTTTCAATAGCACTCATGCCTTTATTTCTTCACATTTTACGTGAATTATTTGTGAAAAAAAGAAACACAAATGAGCAGTCTCATTTGCGTTTCTTCAATAAGATTCCTTTTATAAGGAGGATCAATAAAACTCCCGTCATCGCTCCTGCAGAATCTAACATCACATCTTGAACGAGCGGCGTACGCCCGCCCGTAATGCTTTGATGAAATTCATCCATTCCAGCATATCCTGTTGGCGCTAGCCAAGCCATTAGGGCGAGCAACCATGCATTTCTCTTGTACATGATCATCAGCCCTTGTAATAAGAACAAGCCTAGAAAGAAGAACGTTGTAAAATGAGCAAACTTTCTTAGAAAAAATTCAAGTATGCCATAGTAACCGCTCGTCGCATAGGAAACATGTTGTTCAGCATAATGAAAATCCACTGCATTTACGATTTCTCGAAAAGGCTGGTTGGGTAACAAATTCATCAGCGTTCCATGAAGGGATTGTTCCTTCGCCGTTTGTGAACTCGAGTAGAACAGGACCATCATCACCAGCAGCGAAGCAATCAACCAAAGCCATTCACTCTTTACCCATTTTTTCATGTTTGACTTCCCCTTTTTCAGACTGAAACTTCTTCTTTATAAATTCATTCAACTCTTTATGATGTGGAAACTCATTCATTTCAAACAATCTAGAAAGCTTGAGAAACTTTTCCTTATGTTCTTTCGCCAATCTCATCAAATAATCCGCATCCATTCTAGCATAGGTTAACATTTTTGCAGATAGGGTTTCTTCTGGAAGTTGAATCATGCGCTTAAATTTGGATAGAATTTTCTTATCTTGATTTTTCACATTCATTTTTGTGTAAAAAGCTTCCATGCCTTCGAAAAATTCAATGGCTTCCATAAAATAAGCCGTCTTGCTATTCGGGGGCTCCATTGCCACCTTCGCTCTTTTGATAGCTGCCATCTCCAAGTCAAAATCTTCGATGTCCAAAGTCAGAATATACAATAGAAACAAATGAATAAATCTTAATCCTTCCCTTGTAATCCCGTTTTCGTCAAATGGATTGAGGTCGTATCCCCTAAACTCTAAATATTGCACACCTTTTAACTGCAGTTCATACGCTTTTTCTCCTCGTCTCAAACGGACGGGATTGTAAAATTCACGCTCACTTCTAAGTCTTCCTTGCGCAATATTTTTTTGCAAATCTTTTACATACTCATCAATGCTACCAAATCGAACTTTAACATCGTATGAATTTTCATAACCCTTACTTGAATTATGGATGGAACGCACAGGAGTTGCAGTAAGAGTTTCATTTTCATAGAAACCACTCGACGTTTTAGGAGTCGCACCAAATAGATAGACAATCAACCAATAAAAATGAAGGTAATTTCTAGCTAATTTTAAATAAATATCATTTTTTAATACAATCATCGACTTCTCAGGATAATATTCTCTCAAACTATCAAAAAAGCCATCGTCAAAACTAAAATTAATATGAATACCGGTCATCATCTGTTTCCTACGACCGTATTTTTCAGCCAAATACTCTCTATACTCTGTTTCATGCTCGTCATCTAAT
>JAITHN010000105.1 GCA_031279745.1 Streptococcaceae bacterium | reverse complement strand
CAAAAAAATTGAGGAGAACCAAAACAAGCCTCATTCCTCCGACTCGAAAATATCCTAAGAAATAAGCTGAGAAAATCAATTTGATTTTCTCAGCTTATTTTATACTGTCAATGTTTTTACGCCATCTTCTGCCCCCACTAAGACGATGTCGACCATTTGCTCAAAAATTCCATGTTCAACTACTCCAACCATATTGTTGAGTGTAGCCGCCAACTCTTGTGGATTTTCGATACGACTAAGATGTAGGTCGATAATATGGTGGCCGCCATCTGTAACGAGCTTGTCCACACCGTTCATTCGGAAACGTGGATTCCATCCAAAAGATTCAAAACGGTGATAAAGATTTTGAGAACCAAAAGGAATCACTTCGATGGGAAGAGGAAACTTACCCAATTTGTCGACCATTTTAGATTCGTCGACAACCCAGATGATTTTCCTTGCATAATTTGCAACGATTTTTTCAAAGAGAAGGGCAGCGCCACCTCCCTTTATTCCATCAAATTCAGCGGAAATTTCATCTGCTCCGTCAATGACCACATCAATCCCGTCGACCTCATCGAGTTTTTTGAGCGGAATGTTAAGGCTTTCTGCTTGAAGTTGAGTCTGAGTGCTCGTTGTGACTGCAGTGATTTGCAACCCTTCCTCCTTGATTCTTCTCGCCACTTCATCGACCATATGCTTGGCAGTGCTTCCTGTTCCAAGCCCGACGACCATTCCATCTTCAATGTACTTTACCGACTCAATACCCACTCGTTTTTTTAGTTCTTCCTGGCTCATAACTCCTCCTTAAATGTATATAACATTAATTATATATAGAATCTTGCAGAAGGGAAGATGAAATTAGAAACTTCTTCCGCCTCCGCTTCCAGAACCGAATCCTCCGCCACCACCACCGGAGCCTCCACCACTATATCTAGGGATGACTCTTGTTGTAACAAAGGTATTGACGAGTAGGTCTTGTGCATTTGTCAGTTTTAAAGACGAGTTTTCATGGAAGGGGTATTCATAATCGCTATTTGGTAAATTATATCGGTTGACCACGAAGATTAAAAAGCTGAGTGCACTTACGAGAGAGAGTACAAAAGCGCTAATGACGGCGCTCAGTGAAAAGAGGCGCTTTGCAGTCACCCGACCCGTAGAGGAGTCGACCGTATACGTGTACCCAATTTTCCTATCAATTCCTTTATGGAAATTTGATTCAACGGAATGGGCAAATGAAAGTGCGGCTTCATCATAAAATCCATCGGACAAATTCGACTGTACGTCATCAAGGAGGGAATCGATTCTACTCTGTCCAAGATAGTAATGAATATTTCCCGTTGACCACACATACATTTTACGTAGGCTCATATTGATGTAGAGGATGATTCCATCGCCCTCTTTGCCAACTTTTTCTTTCAATAAAGTTTTCGCTTCAAATTCTGCATCTTGGACAGAAGAGTCATCTGTCGTGATGATATAGACATTCGCATGAATAGTTTTTGCTAATTGTGAGCAGTCGTCTTGAATCTGTTTCGTCTCAGAAAATAAGGAGGCATCATCCTGGATGTCGGCCTCAGGTCCATCAGCTGATGTGTTCAGCGTTCCAACTGTAAGGAAGAGAAAGACGAAAAAGAGTATTTTTTTCATATTACCCACCTCCTTTCGTTATATAGAAGATCAAGAAATACACAATCGTGAAAATGGAAATGAAGAGGAGCGAGGTAGCAAGGGCAAGTTTTGCTTTAGCAATAGGAAGCTTTCCTGCTGTCTTTCCGGTTTCCCCGTTTATTGCAAAGAAATAAAGCGTATTTTCTCCTGTATAACGATAGGTTATCAACCATACTGGCAATAGAGCATAGGATTGATTAAGCTGAGCGATGCGCATATTTCCATTCAAATTGGTAACTGTTGTATAGTTCTGTATTGTTTCAGATAGAAGTTCGCTTCCATAGGACTTCATATTGTTTTCGATTTGAGGACGCAATTCGGAGAAATCAATATTTCTCTTTTCAGCAAAAAATCCAGAAAGATATTGATTTTTAAATTGGATCATCTTTTTGAAATCAAATGGTTGGATGGACTGGATGATTAGATCTGATGCGCTCTTTTTTAAGGCAATCTGAGCATATTCATTAAATGTTGAATTTCCACTTCTAGAAACTCTGTATTGCTTAGTTTCAGTGTACTCGACATCCCCCGCCATCCAAATGCGGACGAGTGTACCATCCGCTGTGATGACTCCCTCGACCTCTGAATCTACCAAATAATATGGAAGATACACGCCCTTTAAATTTTGAATGTCAGCTGGATTGATAAATCCTTTGGGGATGAACCTTTTCTTTGAAAACCATTCAAGCAGTCTCTTTTCTGCCTCTTCCTTTGTAATTGTAAAAGGAATGAGTTGTTCAGGTAGAAACTCTCCAGACAGTCGCCCCGTTAAGATGACGGGGCTGTGGCAGTATATGCAAGTTGTTGCAGCAGTGGTAGATTCTGTGACGATTTGAGCTCCGCAGTTTGGACAAGAGAAGAGATCTAAATTTTCTGCACTTTCCTCATCTGCAGCGTCCACGGCACTCAGAGAATCAGGACGAGGAAGGTCACCTATTCCCGTCACAGGACTAGTCTCATCATTATCTACACCAATAGCCCTTTCTTTCCCTGCATGTACAGGGGTGGACGTTTCCCTTTGTTGTGCAACTTTTGCCGCTCGTTGATTCTCTTCAAATATTGAAACTTCTTCCTCAGTAAATATAGAGAGGCAGTAAGGGCAGTGAAATTTCTGGTCCTCTGGATCAAAATTGAGTGCGCCCCCACAATTTGGACAGGAATGTGTGAAAACCTCTGTCGATTTTTGGGATATATTCTCCATTGCCCCTCCTTACTCGACAGGTTTTGCAACAAATGGTTTTCCGCAATTTGGACAGAACTTCGGAACACTTGCAGCTAAATCGACGACAAATCCACACTCAGTACATGCCATTTTAATGCTTGGTGCAGCGGCAGCGTTCATTTGCTCTTGGTTTCGCTCGCTGGAGGATTGCATAAAGCCACCTGCAGCATTCATCCCCATGTTCACGCCCATAAAGGCGTTTCCAGCACCATTCGGATTTGATCCTGCATCTTGTATTCCTTTTGCGACTGCACCTTGAACATACCCTTCACGAATAGAAGGATCGCCTAGCATGGCACCTTGATTTCGCATATTGATAAGGGCTTGCGATTCATCTGTATAAGATAGACTCGCAATGGCGACACTCTGGATTTCCATCCCTCTTTGCTCCGACCAATCTTCATCAAGGACGCTATTCATAATCTTCGCGATTTCCATACTCTTGGAAGGAAGGAAGCTTACGCGTTCTCCAGTTTGAGAATATTGATTGATAGAAGTATTCAACGCCATTAAGAATTCGTTTAGATATTGTTCGTTAATGTCATCGATTTCCACGCGGTCTTTGTTTTTGGGAATGACATTGACATAGAATGAAATAGGGTTGGTAATCTTAATAGAATACGTTCCGTGGCATCTTAAGAAGAGCTCTGCATCATAAAATGTATCAAAATATTGTAAAGGCGATTGCGTTCCAAAGCGAATTCCTTTTATTTCTTGAAGATTGATAAAGTAAACTTCTTGCTTTTGAGGAGTAACCCCGCCATATTTAAAACGATTGAACGCTTCTTCGATGGCACCCGTTAAATCTCCACCAAACATGCTTGGGGCAAGGTCGTTCTTGATGGTGTAATACCCTTCTTCAGCGGTATAGTCGACGATTTTTCCGCCATCAACGAGCAACATCATCGTGTTTGGATAGACATGAACTACACTTCCATCAGTCAAAACATCTGCAGTTGCTTTTTTATTGCTTCCACGCTTGTCGTTTGCTCGAACGGAAATGCCTTTTGTGAACACAGTTTTGTCACTCATCTCATTCGGTTCAATCACCTCAATCCATTGGTCAGCGAGTCCACCAGATACCATAGAAATTGCTGCTTTAATTAGTCCCATAATTTCTCCTTTTCAAGTCCCTTTTCAAAAATTATATCATTTTGTTTCGAAATATGGTTTGATAGTGGTTAAACGAAAAGGAGGTACGCTATGAAGTGGAAGACGAAAGAAGCAAAGGTTGAGGCATATAAGCTCTTAATTGAACAGACGAAATTATTGATAGGGGACGAGAAAAATTGGGTGGCTAACTTTTCGAATACTTCTGCTCTACTCGATGATTTTTATGAAGACGCCGTGTTTTCAGGATATTACTTATTTGATGGGACGGAGCTTGTGATAGGTCCATTTCAAGGCGGGGTGAGCTGCGTAAGAATCCCGCTTGGGAAAGGGGTGTGCGGTATTTCAGCTGAGGAGCGACGAACGGTGATTGTAGATGACGTTCACACTTTCCCAAATTATATTTCTTGCGATGCAAAAGCACGTTCGGAAATTGTTCTCCCAATGGTGAAATCCGACCAATTGATTGGCGTTTTGGATTTGGATTCGTCAAAAATCGGAGGCTATGATGAAATTGATAGGGAGTATCTAGAACAATTTATCGAGATTTTGTTAGAAAAATCACATTTTTCATGAGATTTTGAGCGTGGATGTTTCAAGCGTGTTACAAAGAGATAATATTTTATCTTTTTATGAAAAAAATCGAGGTTTACAACGGAAAATGAGTTCGAAGATGTTATATTATCCTTACAAGCGTGAGGAGAGTAAAGTATGAATAAAAAGAAGATCATAGCAATCGTTAGCATTCTTTTTGTGATCATGATAGCGGAAGGTGCGAATGCAGCTACAGTGAAGTCTGTAAAAGCTGTGTTCCCTAAGGCAACCTTGTTTTTGAAGGAAACAACAAAGATTAAAGCGACAATTTCACCTAAAAAATCTTCACAAAAAGTGACATTTGCCACGAGTAATAAGAAAGTTGCAACGGTTGATAAAAAGGGTAAAATCACTGCGAAGTCTGTTGGGAAAGCGGTCATTACCGTAAAGACAACGAATAAAAAAGTAAGTTATAAAAAGACAATTCAGGTCAAGAAAAAGGTTTTAGTAAGAAAGCTGTCGCTCGGAACAACGAGTCTTCAAGTTCAAAGACAAAAGAAGTTGACGCTGAAAGGGCAGATTACACCGAGCAATGCCACGAATAAAAAGATTTTATGGCAAAGTTCGAATCCGAATATTGCGACTGTTTCATCGACGGGGATAGTCCAAGGGAAACAACTAGGAACGACTCAGATCAAGGCGGTTTCAGTTGATGGTGGGAAGTCTAGCGTTCTTCAAGTAAAAGTCATACCCGTAAAGGTTACCGGCATAGAAGCATGGGCGGATTCGTACAATATTCAACCTGGCTGGAAAACGACTCTATGGGAGAGTGTTCAACCGACCAATGCGGATAATCAATCGGTGACTTGGATAAGTAAGACACCTCAAATCGCAACGACAACACCTGATGGTCAGGTGACAGCTCTTCGCGCTGGAACGGCGACCTTCCTTGCACGAACTGCAGAAGGGAATTTTACAAAAGAAGTCAGCATTCTTATCAAAACTCCCATCCAAACAAGAGATGTCGTTATTTTGGCGAAGGATTTAATTGGACGGCCGTATGTATGGGGAGGAATAGGAGAATATGGATTTGACTGTTCTGGTTTCACCCAGTATGTTTTTCAGAGAACTCGGGGGGTGGATATTGGGCGAACGACCTTTGTTCAGCAAGCAATTTCATTAAAAACCAGTACTCGTATAAAAAAAGTGACTCGAATCAAGAAAGAAGAGATTCAGAAGAAAGCAATTCCGGGGGATCTCATTTGTTTCAATACGACTTATGATCATATTGGGATTTATATCGGCGAAAATCAAATGATTCATGCACCTCTACCTGGAATGCATGTTGGGATTCAAGATTTGCAATGGTTGCCGCCTGATTTTGCGATACATATCGACTGGAAGGAGTAACGATGAGGAAACTACGATGGTTAATTGTTTGTCTTGGAGCGCTCTTACTCGTCACGGCTTGCAAAGAGATTCCGGCTGAAAATAAGGGAGAGTCGCTACAAGCGCTTTTGGATGGAAATCAAAAAATTGAACAACTTTATCAAGCACATACGAGTGACGTATGGGTGACGGGGGTAGGTGAAGTTACGCGTATACTTCCTGATGATAATGAAGGGCTTAAGCATCAAAAATTTATCCTTCGCTTGTCAAACCAGGATTTGACGATACAGATTGCCCATGATATTTCTATTGGTCAGAGAGTTGACGGCTTAAAAGTAGGGGATGAAATCAAATTTGTTGGAGAGTATTACTATAACAAACAAGGTGGCGGAGTCCACTGGACGCATCATGACAATTCTGGAAAAACTAAAGGTGGCTACCTCATCAAAGATGGGAAGATGTATAAATAGCTGATCATCAACACGGAAACAGATGCATTTGACATTTTCTACACAAACGTTCCAACTACAATGATCATCAGTACGGAAACGGGAGACAAACCAAAAACGCAAAATCCATGGAGGATTTTGCGTTTTTTATTAGAAGTCGCAACGGAGTTGCTTTCTTTCGATATACCATTTTTCAGGTTGCCATATCCATTCATGCCCATTTCTTTCAAGCAGCTCATAGCTTTCCATAGGGCCCATTGTACGAGCAGGGTAGGTATACAGTTCTGTGTGGTGGTTCGTCCAAGCTTTTTTAATCACGTCGATTAATTCCCAACTGCGTTTCACCTCTTCCCAGTGAGAGAAGTTGGAAGAGTTTCCATCGAGCGTGTCGTGTAGGAGTTTTTCATACGCCTCAGGAGAGTTTCCGAGAAATTCTGAATCATGGCGGTAACTCAATGCGACAGGACTGAGGTTAAAATCTTGCCCCATTTCTTTTCCGTTTAACGAGAGAGAAAATCCTTCTGTTGGCTGAATGTAAATGGTGAGCACGTTTGGCTCTACATTCGTCCCACATTCTTCCGATGTGAGCAACTGTGGGCTTGTCTTAAAGACGACATTAATACGCGTTCCTTTTTCAACAAGGCGTTTCCCAGTTCGGATGTAGAATGGGACACCATCCCAGCGTTCATTATCTATAAAGAAGGCACCTGCAACAAAGGTTTCCGTTAAGGAATCTTCTGGAACATTTGGCTCTTCACGATAACCGATAAACCTTTCGTTATTAATCTCTCCAGCAGTATATTGCCCTGGAATGAAATAGCGAAGCGCTTCGTCTTCTGTGTATTTATGAATGGCTTGAAAAGCTTTTATTTTTTCCTTCCGTATTTCCTCTTCGGCAAATTTTTTAGGTGGCTCCATGGCAAGTAAGCTTAGAACTTGCAAGATGTGGTTTTGAACCATGTCTCGTAAAGCACCACTTCCGTCATAATACCCCCCTCTATCTTCCACTCCAATCGCTTCGGCAAAAGTAATCTGAATATTATCAATATAGTCCTTATTCCAAATGGACTCGAAGATAATATTTGCAAAACGAATGGCGCTTACGTTTTGAATCATCTCTTTTCCTAGATAGTGGTCAATCCGGTAAATTTGTTCTTCTGTAAAGGTATTTGATAATGCTTCATTTAATTCAGTTGCTGTCTCTAAATCTGTCCCGAAAGGCTTTTCGATAATTAAACGGCTATATCCGTGTTCCGTTACAATGTTTTCCGATTTTAAATGAAGTGCAATCGTTCCAAAAAAATTAGGAGACATGGCAAGGTAGAAGACTTGATTGCCTTCGGTTTGATAGCGTTCCTCAAGAGTGTCCCCAAGTTGCTTCAATGTGCGATAATGCTCAGAATCTTGTACATCATGCGGTTGATAATAAAAATGGCTTGCGAATTTTTCTGCAAATTCTTCATTTTCAACATCATCCTTGATAGACTCCAAGACAACTTCTCGCAAAGTTTCATGTTCCCAGGGGCGTCTGGCAGTCCCGATGACGGCGAAATGTTCACGTAAAATCCCTTTTTTAAACAGTCCGAACAAAGAGGGATAGAGTTTTCTTTTTGCTAAATCTCCCGTAGCACCAAAAATGGTGAGGAGTACTTTTTTTTCTATATTCATAGTTTTCTCCATTTCCAATTCCTAAAGACATTTTAACAAATGAAAGTGAAGTTCGCTTAATAATTGTCTTTGAAGCGAACAGGGAATGAAAAGTGAAGGGAATAACGGTATAATTTAGAGAGTTAAAAAGGGGGAGTAACGTGGAAAATACACTATACGATAAAAGCTTAGAACACGATGCATGTGGAATGGGGTTCGTCGCCAATATTAATGGGGAAGAATCCCACCAACTAGTTGAATATGGATTGCAGATGTTAACAAGGATGAATCACCGTGGGGGTACGGGTGCAGAGCCGGATTCGGGGGATGGAGCTGGGGTTTTGCTTTCCATGCCACATACCTTCTTTTCCGAGGTTGCCAAGGAAAAAAATGTTGAACTTGGGGAAAGAGGGCATTACGCAGTAGGGATGTTCTTTCTTCCGAAGGAAGCTGAAGCAAGAAGAGTGGTACTCAATCGGCTCATTCAATTTTTTGAAAGCGCTCAGTTTCCGCCACTTTTCACAAGAAATGTCCCTTTTCAGTTTGAAAATTGCGGACCCTCAGCCCAGAAAAGTATGCCGTCGTTTGTCCAAATCGCGATAAAAAGGCGAAAGAGTGATATTGATTTCGAAGAAGTTCTCTATCAGTTGAGAAGAGAAATCGAAAGAAATTTCACAAATGGAGAGGTATATGTTGCAAGTCTAAGTAGCAAGACCATTTTGTATAAAGGAATGCTACATGCCTTTCAAGTACGTCTGTTCTTTGACGACTTGACTCATCCGTTGATGAAGGCGAAGATTTGTCTCACGCATTCTCGTTTTTCAACAAATACATTTCCAAGTTGGGACCGTGCACAACCTTTCCGTTATCTGGCGCATAATGGGGAAATCAATACGTTAAAAGGTGCAGAAAACTGGATGCACGCAAATGGTATTGAAGTATATAACGAAGAGAATTCAGATTCGGCAAAGCTTGAAAACTGCATGGAGTACATGGCAAGAAATGGGCGTTCGATTCAAGAATCTCTTATGATGATGATTCCAGAGAGTTTTGAAGAAAAGTCTGGACTATCGTCGGAGGCAAAAGCGTTTTATGAATATGCAACTAGCTTTGTTGCACCTTGGGATGGACCTGCGGGTCTCGTCTACACGGACGGGGATTTGGTTGGAGCGGCATTAGATCGAAATGGACTGCGCCCTTCAAGATATTCGATTACCAAAAATGGATTTATCGTAGTTTCTTCTGAAAGTGGGGTTATTGATTTCCAGCCTAGCGAGGTTGTCAAAAAAGGAGTTTTAGGTCCTGGTTATACGTTGATGATTGATACCGTGAATAAAGAAATCATTCACAATGATGCGTTGAAGAAGGAAGTGTTTAGCAAGCACCCCTATGAGGAGTGGTTGAAACAGTCTTTCCTTGCTCTTGATCAAATGGAAGCTGCAGACGTTGAAGAGGTGGAAGATGTTGAAGCGATGCTTCGTTATTCTGGCTATACAGATGAAGTCGTGCGTCAAGTCATCTTACCAATGGCGGAAAAGGGAGAAGAACCCGTAATTGCAATGGGCTATGACTCCCCGCTTTCCATCCTCTCTGATCAACCGCAATCACTATTTACTTATTTCAAACAGCAGTTTGCGCAGGTGACCAATCCACCGATTGATGCTTTGCGTGAAGAGTTGGTGATTGGGACGGAAGTCTATCTAGGGCGGAATGACCATCTTGATGGAAATAAAGAGAGCAACTGTAGAAAGATTAAGTTAGACAGTCCAGTTCTTTCAACGACTGAGTTTGCGAAATTGCGCTCGCATGAATCAGCACATCACCTGGCACAAGAGTTCTCTACCGTCTATAAAAATGAGGAGATGACGCTTCGTGAGGCGATAGAATTCCTGTTTCAAAACGTTAAAGCGGCAGTGCAGGATGGATGTGACATTATTGTATTAAGCGACAGAGAGATGAAGGCAGGACGCCAGTATATTCCCATTTTATTGGCAACGAGTGCCATCACTCAAATAATGTTGAAAGCTGGATTGGGCAATCAGTACAGCCTTGTCATTGATTCATCAGAAGTGAGCGAAGTGCACCATTTTGCGACGTTACTTGGCTACGGAGCGAGCGCAGTCCATCCATATGGTGCCTATGCTGTTGTGAAACGATTTGGACAGACAGAAATTGATGCCAAGCTTGCCACACTGAAAAAATCTTTTATTAAAGGGATTGTCAAAGTCATGAGCCGAATTGGAATTTCCACTATCTCTGGATACATTTCCGCACAGCTTTTTGAAATAGTGGGAATCCATGAAGAAGTGGTAAACACGTATTTCACAGGGACTTTATCAAGAATTTCAGGGATTGGTTTGATTGAAATTCAAAAAGAAGTGGAACGCTTTGTTGAGCTTGCCTATGGAAAAAATAAAAAAGATCCTCTTCGTAGTGGCGGAAACTTCCAGGTGAAATCTGACGGTGAATACCATCTGTTTAATCAACAAACGATTTATAATTTCCAAAAGGCTATACGTTCTGGGAACTATACACTCTATAAAAAATATTCAAAAGCGCTCGAGGATGAGGTAACAGAACGACCTACGACACTGAGAAATATTCTTGAGTTTAAAAGCGATAGACAAGCGATTGAACTTTCGGAAGTTGAACCTGTTGAGCGCATTCTTAAGCGGTTTAAAGTTGGAGCGATGAGCTTTGGTTCTCTTTCTCAAGAAGCGCATGAGTGCATTGCGGAAGCGATGAATCGTCTTGGCGGGAAATCGAATTCTGGAGAAGGTGGGGAGAACCGCGCTCGCTTTGGAACGATAAAAAACTCCAGAATCAAGCAAGTGGCAAGTGGGCGCTTTGGGGTAAATGCAGAATACTTGATGAGTGCAGATGAATTACAGATTAAAATGGCGCAAGGTGCGAAGCCGGGAGAAGGAGGGCAACTTCCGGGGGAAAAAGTGTTCCCATGGGTTGCTGAAATTCGTGGATCAACACCAGGTGTTCGATTGATCTCGCCTCCTCCTCATCACGATATTTATTCGATTGAGGATTTGGCGCAGCTCATTTTTGACCTCAAGCAGATTAATCCATATGCGAAAATTAATGTGAAGCTGGTTTCGTCAACGGGTGTTGGAACGGTTGCGACGGGTTGTGTTAAAGCAGGAGCAAATACGGTTGTCATCTCTGGATTTGACGGAGGAACAGGAGCAAGTCCTAGAGTGAGTGTTCGTGATGCTGGGATGCCTTTAGAAATAGGTTTGGCAGAAGCGCATC
>JAITHN010000176.1 GCA_031279745.1 Streptococcaceae bacterium | reverse complement strand
ACTTGAAGAAAACAGAAAACACCAAACAAAAAGGGATTCTTGGCGCTTTCGTTCTATTCGTTTTCGTGTTTCTTATGATTCTCTTCAAGTGCGTTTCTCACTATCGGAAGTCGAATCTTCGGGCAGATATGCTTCTTTCAGGAGTGGAGCCGAATATGGAATTTCAACTCTTCCAAAAAGACGGTAAAACAGAGCTAAAGAGAAAAGGCGAGTTATTCAAAAGAATGAGTGATTCCAAAGGTTCGGTTTGTTTCGAAGACCTCCCACACCGGCAGTATGTAGTAAAGGGAGGCGATGGAGAATCAATTTTTATAAAAGGAAAGGTAAGAAAGAAAAGCAAAGGTGGACTCACGTTTATTCGGAAAACATGATGATGCAAGCTGTTGCCGTGCATGCGCATGGCAGCATTTTTTTGTAGAGCGAGTGCAGGAAAATCGTTATCAATTTAATAAAAACGTGTATTCCTTACAACAGAGTCAAAATTGTTGTGGCATAGTTGTCATTTTTGTTGCATCTTGGCAAATGAGAAAGATGTTACGAGCTTTCTAAGTCAATACAAAGTTGAGGGCAAGCGTGTAACTTACGATAAGGACGTAGCATTTTTTACTAGTTCGGCACAA
Organism: Streptococcaceae bacterium; assembly: GCA_031279745.1. Classification (GTDB taxonomy): domain Bacteria; phylum Bacillota; class Bacilli; order Lactobacillales; family Streptococcaceae; genus Pilibacter. The sequence continues at coordinate 2,445 of JAITHN010000176.1, read as the reverse complement.
ATACTATGCTAAATGTGTAACTTTTGCCACGGATGTCGCATTTATTACACGATTGGCACAGTAACCGTTGTAAAGATGTAACTTTTGCCACGAACCCAGCATTTTTTACCAGTACTGCACAAGTTTTGTGGTGGACGTGCAACTTTTGCTACGGATGTTGCATTTTTTACCGGTTCCCAAGAAATCCTATGTTCGATGTGTAACTAATTCTACACACCTTCAATAACCCTTTAATTTTGGGACACTGAGTTTTCGCAAGTGCAGCACATCCCTCGAATTCTGAAAATATGGAAATGGGGAGGAAAATATGATAAAATCTGAAAAGATATTGTGTGCGAATTTGGAGGAATTATGATAGAAAATTACAGGCCGACATTTCTCGTTGAAGCGGTTTACTTGCTTACGCCGTCGATGTTAAAAAGACACGGTGTGAAGGCTGTGCTTGTGGATTTGGATAATACCCTGATTGCGTGGGATCATCCATTAGGGACTCCTGAATTGCATGGTTGGTTAAGTGAAATGCGAGAAGCGGAAATTCCAGTGCTTGTGGTTTCAAATAATAAGTATTCAAGGATAAAGAGAGCGGTTGAGCCTTTTGGGGTGGATTTTGTCTCAAGGTCGATGAAACCATTTGGAAGAGGGTTCAAAAGAGCAAAGAGAAAATTAAACCTCGAATATGCGGAAATGCTTATGGTGGGTGATCAATTGATGACCGACATTCGTGGGAGCAATCGGATGGGAATTCCATCAGTGCTTGTCCGTCCGCTCGTGCAAAGCGATGCCTGGATTACAAAATTTAACCGTGCGAGAGAGCGAAGAGTTTGGTCAAAATTAAGTCAAAAATATGACATGACATTTAAAAAGGGGATATAAATGGAAGATTTATTTTGCATCGGTTGTGGTGCGAAAATACAAACAGAAAATCCTGAGGAAATTGGCTATACGCCACAATCTGCCTTGGAAAAAGGACTGGAAACAGGAGAACTATATTGTCAGCGCTGTTTCCGGTTGCGTCATTACAATGAGATTCAAGATGTTTCGCTAACAGATGATGATTTTTTGAAATTGTTGAATGAAGTGGGAAATCATGAGGCATTGATTGTCAATGTTGTGGATATTTTTGATTTTAACGGTTCTTTGATTCCAGGATTGCATCGATTTGTTGGGAAAAATCCCGTTTTGCTCGTCGGAAATAAACAAGATATTTTGCCAAAATCATTAAAACCGAATCGTTTGATTCAGTGGATGCGTGGTCGGGCAAATGAAGTCGGATTGAAGCCGATTGATGTTCTCCTCACGAGTGCAAAATCTAACCGGACCATAGATGAGGTTGTCGACGCCATTGAAAAGTATCGTGATGGAAGAGACGTGTTTGTGGTAGGTGTTACAAACGTTGGGAAATCAACGCTTATCAATTCAATTATCAAGTCAACATCTGGTTTGCAAGAAGTTATTACGACGAGCCGATTCCCAGGAACGACGCTAGACAAGATTGAAATTCCTCTTGAGGATGGGAAGCATATTATTGACACGCCAGGAATTATTCATCGTCATCAAATGGCTCATTTTCTTGGAAAAAAAGACTTGAAAATTATTGCGCCTCAGAAAGAAATCAAGCCGAAAGTCTATCAACTGAATGCAGGACAAACTTTGTTTTTAGATGGTCTTGCACGTTTTGATTTTATTCAAGGGGAACGCCAAGGGTTTGTTGCCTATGTTGCAAATGATGTTTCGATTCATCGCACCAAATTAGAAAAGGCGGATGCGTTCTACAAAACACATGTGGGAAGCTTGCTTCAACCTCCTAGGACAGAAGAGGTGTCAGACTTTCCTGAATTGGTGCGTTTTGAACATTCAATCAAAGAGAAAAGTGACATCGTCTTTGCAGGTCTTGGATGGGTAAGCGTGAAGGGGCCAGCAGTGGTTGCTGGATGGGCTCCGAAAGGCGTAGATGTATTGGTGAGAAAATCCATTATATAACGGGTTGCTACGTAGAAATCACATCCTTATGGGGATCAGATGATGTGCAGCATGCCGACATCTGTCGCAAAAGTTCCACGCTCACCATAAGTTCTGTACAAGAATGAAAAAAAGCGACCTAGTCGCAAAAGTTACACATCTAGAACAGAAAAGTGATAACCTCAAGCGAGGGCACGTAACATCAGGTAAAAAGGGGGATCCGATGAAAAGTAAACTGGTTAAAACGGGATTGATTTTATATATTCTTAGCTATATTGGTGGTGTTATTAGCGCTCTTTTCTATCAAAACTTAGGAATGGGATTCGGATTGCTCTACTACTATATGCTCTTCCCGCTTTTTGCATCATTGATTGGAATAGGGATTGGTTGGCATCGATTTTTTGCTGGAATAGGGATTTTATTCGGATTATTTTTCCTAAGTTCCCTTCATACTTGCCTGGTTGGAGGCACAATGGATTTATTTAT
>JAITHN010000088.1 GCA_031279745.1 Streptococcaceae bacterium | reverse complement strand
CCTGCAACCTTTAATTTTCCCCATTTTTTGTCAACTGGACGCCAGACAAGCAGTGCAGTTAGAGCTAGCGCTAGAAAGATTCCAGCTGCATTCCCGTTTTGGTAGGTAGAAGGCATCTTATTTGCCTCCGCTCCAGCTCCGCTAAGTCCATATCCGATATTCTTTGTTTCTATGTCTTGCCCCATGGTGGTAATCAAACCTTTGATATTCGTGTTGACGATACCGAAAAAATATTGGATAACCATCATACCAGAGACAACAAAACTGGAAATCGTTGTCACCTTCATCATCCGTTCTAGCGGTTATTTGAATAGCGCAACCATTGATAGAGGGCTTGCTAAAATAATAAAATTCCCCGCAAGCCAAAAGTTTTCAATCGATTTTTCGCCAACATTTAACAGAATCGACCCTAAACCAAGTCCTAATAAAATCACGTATGGAAGGGAAAAGTAAGGGATTTCATCAATTATGGTAGGCAAATAACGGAAATTCCATAAGAGGATGATTGCAAACAGGATTAAATTTAGCGTGAGCCCTAATCCTGCAACGGTTGTCCCTGCTTTCGGGAATGAGAAGGTGACGAATTCAAATAAGGCATTCATTCCTTCACCCTCTCTCTTCTATGCATTGTTTTCACTTTAAAAGGAAGAAAGAATAGGACGACGACAAATGCAACAAATCCTAGGAATGCACCAGTTAGATAATCCATGCTTCTCTTTGGTGCAACTTCAATCAATTGTTTGCCTGATGCAATCAAAAGACGAATGGAGTTTGTGCGAAAGACTTCTTTCTGTTCCGCTAACAGGACTTTGTTTACAAGTTTAGAAATCTCTTCTGCTTCCGTTTTGTTTGTTGAAGTATAGGAGATAGAAAACAGGAGCGAACTCTTGTCCATCAATCGAAATTTTGTGTTCTCCTGAATCACTTCTGGAGTTAGGTGCGACTCCTCTTTACGCGTCTCGGCAGCAACTTGCTGGCTCAAATAATCTGTCTTTGTTAAAGTTTCGTACGATTTTAACAAGATGCGTAAATCTTGATTTAAACCCCCTTCAATCACATATTCATTGACAGCTATATACTGTGTTTTATGAAAATCTTTTGATAGGACAAAGGCGGCTGATGTACCTAAAGCCACAAAAAGGAGGCATAGCCACCATCTTTTGGAGGCGTTATAAAGCAGTTTGGCATAGGAAATCCTTTCTTCCAAGACTGTATCCTCCTATTTTTTTCTCAAGATTGCAACGACAAACCCGACGACTAGGCCGATAACTCCTGCTGCGATAGCATAGATATTCCCGCTTTTTTTCACTTCGGTTGTTGTTGAATTCAAATCTTTCGTCAACCTAAGAATATTGTTATATCCCCAGATGCTGGTCACTTTCTTAGAAAAATCTTGATCGACTACATTTGCTAATTTTTGTACATTTTCTCTTGAACCTAATGCAACCGAAAACTCAAATATATTCGAATCTGGAAGACTGACCGCATTGATAGTTCCTGAAACTGCAGCAGCAGTTAGCGTAAGTCCTTCTTTGGAAAGAGATTTTGACACATCCTCCCCAAGAGCCCTTGATTTCAACAAGGTTACATAGGAAGAACTTTGAACGGTTAGAGACTCTTTCTGTGCATCCTCTGTCGCTTCGTTTTTGATTGCATACTCAATTTTTGTCGAATAATACGTTTCTGTCTTCGACTTTGCAAGAAAGACTCCTGCCAACGTAAATAAGACAACAATGACGAGAATCCATATCCAGCTCTTCTTTATTGCTTCTAAGTTTTCTTTAAAACTTCCCATTTCACTTCCCCTTTACAATTGCTTCTAAAGTGTTTTTTACCTTTATAAAATAACGATCTTCTGCAAACTTTTCAACCGATTTTTTCATGTCTTCAACTGGAAAATCATGTTCTCCATCGAGGATTGAACTTAATTTCCCTGCTAATTCTTTGATATTCCCTGGTTCATAAAGATAGCCATTCACTTTTTCTTGAACGAAGTCTCTAGGGCCAACCTTTATATCGCTCGAGATTACAGGAACTCCTCGCTGAATGGCTTCCAAAAGGACGAGGCCAAAACCTTCAAATTTACTGGTTAGAACAAGTACATCAGCTGATCCCATATTGTCAAATGGAGAGGAGACCCATCCCTTAAAAACAACATGCTTCTCAATACCTTTTGATTCCAAATAGGAAAGCAACTCTGGATTTTCCTCTGCTGAAACTCCGTATAATTCTAAAACCCAATCAGGACTTTGAAGTAACGCCAATGCGTCAAACAGCTCACTCATATTCTTTTGTCCATGAAGCATTCCACGGCCTACATAAATAAAGCGTTTCACCCCGTTACTCGTTCTCGGAATAATCTGGCTTGTCTCTTTCATTGGATTGTAAATCAAATAGATGCTCTCTTCTGGCACTCCAACTTCCAACAACTGTTCTTTAATTCCGCTTGCAATGGCGAGGTGAGCATCTGCATTTTTCAACCTAGGTGCCATATTTTCCAAGTGAAGGGTTTGATGCATCCATGAAACCACTTTTATTTCTTTCTGAAGAACTTTCTTCCAGAACATGAGTTGCGGCACCATCTTGAAATTTTCAACAATTACAAGATCTGAATTCGTCGTTGCCATATATCGGTACAAACTCCAAACAGTCGCTAACATTCTTATCGGCCGCGGAAGATGTGTATAGCTTTTCACCTCACGATTTGGATATTTTTCCGTCCAAGAATCCTCTGATAAACCTGCAGGCGCTAGAAAACGAAGGTCGTATTCCTCACTTAGATTCTCCCACCAAGCATCAATCACAACTTGGACTCCACCTCTTCCTCCGATGTGACCAGTCATAACATCAATCTTCATGCAACCTCCTAAAATTTATACTTTGTTTTAAAATTTAATTTCTTAAAATTACTGAGACGGACTATTTTTTTCAATCCCCATTTCATTCCTTCTTTCTTCACATCAAAAAGGAATTGAAGCAAAACTTTTACCCCATACTTGTTGCTCAGAATAACACGAATGAGAACAAAAAAATCCAAGTTCAATCTGTTAAACTCTTGTCCATATGCTTTTTGAAGGAATTTATACCTTTCCTTAAAGACGGTATATCGTGTCCAAAAGGTTGTGACACTTGTATTCGTGGTCAACGAGTTAGAATTTCTAGTCACAGTATAGATCACTTTGTCTGTTACAAGAATTTTGGACGAAGCAACGCTCGCTTTTACTGAAAACATGACATCATTTGAAACAAATACTTCGTCAAATGTAATCTGATTTTCTATAATCATAGACACTCGGTATAACTTGCTCCAAACGGTGACGTTGTGAACAATCAACTGGTCGAGTGCCTCTTGGCTTGGATTATCTAAATACTGTTGAATCAACTCCTGAAAAAAAACATGACGATCGCTAAGTTCACCTGTTGCCACATCCAAACTTGTTGGCGTAAACATAATCTGGTCTGCATCCGTATCTATATAAGACAGGATGTGTTCTTCAAATTCTTTCGTGAAATAATCGTCTGAATCTGCAAAGAGCAACCATTCACCACGAACATGTTTTAATCCTGTATTTCTTGCTGCCCCCGCGCCTTTCGCAGAACCAAGATTCTCATAGAGTTCGATCGTACGAGTTGGAGAAACGGATGAGATCAGCTTTTTTAGACGTTCCATATTTTCTTCGTTCGATCCATCATCAACCACAATGATTTGGTAACTTCTTGTTTCAGGTATGCTCAAAAAGAGCCGCTCCAATCCCTCAACATTATTTTTATGAGGGATTACTATTGAAAATACGGGTTTCTGTTTGTCCATTTCCATTTCCTTTCGAATCTAGCGCTATTAACTTATGCTCTTATTCTACCATTAAATAGAGATGAAAAACGAATTCTTAAATTTCTCTATATTCCCTCATACAATCTGCAGATTTGTTCCCAGAAATCTAAAATTGCGTGGCGCCAACAATATCTCCGTGGGCACCACGCAATAATTAATGATTAAAGCTAATTTACTTCACTTTTTGTGATTTGTCTTGTTTTGACCAAGACGAGGTGTACAGTTTTCCAGCTACCTTTACCTTGGTTGAAATAGAAAATTCGTATTTTTTCCCTTTTTTCAAGTTTTTCACAGTCTTCGATTTTGAAGTCATTGAAAGACTGACTGTCTTCCATTTTTTTGTGCCAACTGCTCTATAACGAATCGTGTACCCTGAAACTTTTGGTTTTGTGGTCACTTTTTTCCAACCCAGTTGAGCACTCCCCTTCTTTACCTTAACCGATGTAAGCTTGGTTGACTTTGGAAGAATAGTATAGCTTATTTTTTTCTTCCCAATGACTCCGTTAATCCCTATAATCTGAACGCTTGCTTTTCCAACGCCAACATTATTTTGATAACTGAGTTTATAATCTTTGTTCAACTTGAGTTTTGAAGAACCGATTTTTACAATGGGCTGTACATTTTTTTTCATCCCTGAATAAACTTGGGTTTTCACGCCGCTAATTATTGCAGTAGGCAATGTTGCTTTTACCGTTACTTTAGCCTTTGCCGTCGCTGTCTTGGAACCATCCCAAACTGCATACGTAATCGTGTATTCCCCATTTTGCCAAAGGTTAGGCCAGTTTTGTGCATAAACGCTTGATGTTATATCTCTTCCATTTACATCTGTCGCTGTAACTACAGCTGCTCTAGGAGTGAATATTCCTGCATAGTTTAGCGTTAGATCCTTGACGACTAAGGCGTTCTTACTTGTTGTGGACGGTTTCGTCGTACTTGTTGTGCTGCTGCTCGATGAACTTGTGCTTGTGGACGGTTTCGTCGTACTTGTTTTACTGCTCGATGAACTTGTGCTTGTCGACGACTTCGTCGTACTTGTTGTACTGCTCGATGAACTTGTGCTTGTCGACGGCTTCGTCGTACTTGTTGTACTGCTTGATGAACTTGTACTTGACGACGGAACCGTCGTGATTGAAGTGCTGCTATTCGACAAACTTGTACTCGATGAAGTTGGTTCTCCGCCACCTGCGATATGAATGAAATTCAACTCAAACGGATTCATATCCTGACTCCAGTCCACTGACATTTCTTTACCGTCTTTTTCGAATTTATAAACGTGTTTCGTTTCAGTTGTCGGCGCTTGCCCACTAGTTGATTGTGAAATCGGCTCTGCACCATTCAATGCTTGAATTAAATGGTAAAGTACGACATAACGAGGTTTTGCTGAAAGCGCTCCTAATCTGTCCGACCCATTCCGAACTAATCCATAATCTTCAAAGACTTCTTTCGATATAGAGGTCTCGGCAAGTTGCTCTAAATTATATGAATCCTTTTGGCGATAGAGATAAATCTTTTCAACGACCGGACTCGACTTCATTTCCAACAACCATTTTACATAGGTGTTCATGAATTTAGCCTCTGTCATCTCAGGATATTTCACATGCTTTTGTGGACTCATTTCTGTAATCCATATTTTCTTGTCATTTAAAGAGAAATGATTGAGTAAACTAACCAAGCGCTCTTCATCTGCATCCGCCTGATTATACTTAGATTGGTGAACGAAGTTTATCCCTAGTTTCTCCCATGCCTCCGTTGTCATGACAGACGACGGTTCGGTATTTTTATCGAAGTTATGCTGATATGGATAGGCATGATACGTTACCGCATCAAAGGAACCTTGTACATTTGCAACGGTTAACTCTTTTAGCACGTTATGAAGGAAAGAATAGCCTGCTTTCGGTGTTGCCCCGAGTGCTACCGAACAACCGATCCCAACCTTATACTCTGGATTGATCGCTTTAATTGCAGGAGCTGAGTATTTTACAATATCCGCATAACGCTTGGTATTCTGGTCTTTTCCATCATAGTAGACGTATTCATTCCATATTTCAAAATCAGCTTGTCTGAACCCCATTGCTGCCACTTCTCTAACAACGAATTCTGTAAACTTCTTGTATGCTTCCAATTCCTCAGAGGTGGTCGGTGCTCTTAGCCCTTCAGGGTTTGTGTAAAAACTTGGTTTATCCCCATTGAGAATAACGAGTGGAGTGACTCCTTTTTCTTTACAATAATTTAGCGCGTTTTGGGTATCCGCATCTAGTTTGTAGACTCCTTTAGACTTTTCTGTCACATTCCAGTACGCATCAAATCTTAGATTTCCAAACATTTCTAGATTGTAAGTTGAGAGCAGGTTATTAATTGGACCGCCTTCGCACACCCCTAGTTTAGGATCTCTTAAAACTAACTCATCATTTCTCGGGTCTGTTCTTCCATCTATTACAGTGAATTCTGTTGTTTTCTTCACTCCGTTAATTGTCGTATTCAGACGGTAGGTTCCTTCATTGCTCGCAACCGTTGTCAAGTCGAAAATCCTTTTTTCAGAAACATCGCTCACTTCTTTTGTAAAGGTTTTGATCTTCTTCTCTGTTTCCTGGTCGTTCCTATCCCCACTTAACTTTTGAAAAACTTGAACAACATCAACAGTTATTTCGCCTGAAACTTCACCTGAAACGACTGCAG
>JAITHN010000049.1 GCA_031279745.1 Streptococcaceae bacterium | reverse complement strand
TCATCGTTGAAGATGGCACGGAACGCATTGCATTTCAACTTATTATGACTTAAAAAAACAGACTAAAAGTCTGTTTAAAGTTTAAATACATTCGCTATTTTTGTGTTGATTAAGTCAATTGCTACGTAGTTTCTTCCCCCATCTGGCAAAATCACATCCGCATAGCGTTTCGTTGGCTCGATAAATTGATGATAGGCAGGCTTAACACTAGAAAGATATTGATCAATTACTGATTCTAAACTTCTCCCACGCTCTATCATATCTCTTTGAATTCTCCGAATAATCCGAACGTCATCATCTGTGTCTACAAAAATCTTGATGTCCATGAGCTTGCGAAGCCGCTTATCTTCAAAAATAAGAATCCCCTCTACAATTATGACCTCAACAGGTTCTTGATGGAGAACTTTATCACTGCGTGTGTGACGAACATAGTCATACACAGGGATGTCTATCGCTTTATATTCTCTTAGAGCAGTAAGTTGCTTAACTAACAGATTCGTGTCAAATGCAAGCGGATGATCGTAATTCGTTTTCAGTCTTTCTTCAAACGTCATCTCATCTTGATTTTTATAGTAGCTGTCATGTTCGATTACGGTTATTGAATGTTCAGGGAAATTATCTAAGATTGCACGACTAACCGTTGTTTTTCCACTCCCGCTTCCACCAGAAACGCCAATAATAATCGGTTTTTTCTTCATTTTATCCCCTTTAAATATACGCTAAGATTTCTTTTAAATTTTTGATTTCATAATCCGGAACAATTCCAGAGTCGTTCTGTATACTCAATGGATTGAACCAAATTGTTTGTATTCCGGCGTCGATTCCGCCTTTTATATCGCTAGAAAGACTATCTCCAACAATGACTGCATCATTACTGCTCTCCGGAATATGTTCAAATACATAGTCGAAAAAAGCTTTGCTTGGCTTATTTGTACCAATCTCCTCACTCACAAAAACATCTTTGAAAAAGCTAGCTATTCCTGACTTCTCTATTCTCGGTCGGCTCACTTTCGGTGTTCCATTCGTTACGATGTATAGGGGATGACCTGCTGTTTTCAATTCTGTCAGTAGTTCTCCCGCGCCTTCTATTAGATGCGCAGATTCTGACAAAAGTCGTCTATACTCGTCGTCAATCATTCGTCCGCTTTCTATAGGCTTTCCTAGCTGGGTGAAAACAGTGGTAAATCGTTGGCTGAATAACTCAGAGCGAGAAAGCAATCCCGCTTCATTCGCCTCCCACAACTTCGCATTTATGTTTTCATAAACTTCAATCGTTTCTTCAGTTAAAGGAATTTCATACTTCTCATAAACTTGTTTTAACGCTTCAGCTTCAGCTTTAGAAAAATCTAGCAATGTATTGTCTAAATCAAAAAGTATTGTTTTCATTGGTTTAGAATACTCTAAAATTCAATTCTTGTCATTCTTAATAGCGATCACTTGACCATCTCTTCAAAAAAAAGTATGTTTAAAAAAAGGGGGAGTAAAATGGAAAACTTTTTGAATTCAAAACCCAGATTTGCTACAAATGACGTGATTAATGCTTTTCAAGGTTTCTTTATTGATAACTTGTGGTTTATTATCGACTATAACTTAAAAGGAGTTTTCGAAATGACACCTAGTTTAGAGTTTGAAGTCCTTGAAAATTTTGAAGTAGGAAATACAGTAATTCGATACGTTGAACCGCCTGTTGTTCAACAACCCCGTCAAATTCTTATCGATTTACCAATTCAATACAATCCTGCCTATCCAACGCATGTTTTCGCGCTTGATTTCGGAGAAAGACAAGTCATTTCTTTAAATAAATAGCTAAACTCACCTAACACTGCTGAAGTGCTCCTAGTCAAGTAGACAGTGAGCACCTCAATGTCGTTTAGGTGGTTTGCTTTTTTTTTTTTTGAATTTATAATGAAATTAGTTTATAGGAAAGTTGAGTGACTATGTCAAACGATATCCAGGTGAGTATACTTGCAAGCGGTTCTACAGGAAACGCTACTTATATTGAAACTCCACAGAGAAAAATATTGGTCGACGCTGGATTTTCTGGAAAAAAGATCAAGGAAATGTTGGAAAAAATAGACCGTAGAATTGAGGATATTGATTCTTTATTCATCACACACGAACATTCCGATCATATTAAAGGGGTGGGGGTTTTAGCTAGGAAATACGACTTAAACGTCTATGCCAATCAAAAGACATGGGATGCTTTGCCGCACTCCTGTGGCGAGATTCCTCTTGAGAAAAAGAACGTTTTTGAACCTGGAAATATTTTGACTCTGGGAGATATTGATGTTGAAAGTTTCTCTGTAAGTCATGATGCAGCTAATCCGCAGTTTTACTCTTTTCAAAAAAATCAGAAATCTTTTGTCATTCTCACGGATACAGGCTATGTAAACGATAAAATGAAGAGGACAATCGAGAATGCAGATGTCTACCTTATGGAAAGCAATCACGATGTCGAAATGCTTCGTATGGGTGGCTATCCTTGGCGGATAAAACAACGGATTTTAAGTGACAAAGGTCATCTCTCTAATGAAGATAGCGGTATTGTGATGACAGAGTTAATTGGAGACAAAACCAAAAGAATCTATTTGGGTCATTTAAGCCAAGAGAATAATCTTGTAGAATTAGCCAATATGACGATGACTTCAACTCTAATGCAAAACGATCTAGGGGTAAACGAAAAATTTACCATTCATGATACTTCTTTCTCCGAGCCAACTAAACTTTTTTCAATTTAATTCAATATGAAAACAACGCATCTTCAAAATTTTGAAAGATGCGTTGTTTTATGTATTTTTAGATTTTAAGAAATCTTTTCCATATGTATTTTTCAATAGGCGATCTACTTATCCACCCTTCCAGAAATTAAGTGCAGTGTGGGTGTCTGTGTAACCCAGTTCATTCAATAGTTCTAGTTCTCGTTCAATAGAACATGGACGATTTTCTTTCAATGCTTTAACTTTTTGAGAGGAAATCTTCCAAAATAGGCGGCCATACATAGCAGTAACTTCATTCGTCACTTCATACAAATCCAATAAATACTCTTCTGTTTCATCTAATAAATTATATTCTATTGCATACGTAATCATCTGAATTATGAAAAAAATTTTTATCTGTTTATTCTTCTCGAAACTCTGAAGGGAATCCAGTTTATTCAAAACTTGTTTATATTGATAACGAATGAAATCCCATTCAAATATAAAAAAAGTATTG
>JAITHN010000164.1 GCA_031279745.1 Streptococcaceae bacterium | reverse complement strand
CGGAAAACTCTGGACGACTTCAATAGGGGTTGGTAGAAGATCTTTCGACATCCAAACTGAGGCAAGCATCCAAGTTGAGAAAAATAAAAGAATGGAAAGTACGGAGATCGTTTTCTTATCCATCTTGTACCTCCTTTTTTATTTCCTCAATTGGGTCTACTCTTGCTTGAATATTTTCAAAATAACGGAACGCCCCACTCGGTTTTAAAACGAGACAATCCTGCCCAATCTCCACCGCTTCTTGTATGTCATGCGTAACTAAAAGACAGGTTCGTTGTTCAGAGGACCAGATGTTTAAAAATTCTTTCTTGGCGAGCGCTCTTGTTCCACCATCAAGTGCTGAAAAGGGTTCATCTAAGAGAAGAAGGGAACTCTCCATTGAAAATGCTCGGAGAATCGCCACTCGTTGCGCCTGTCCACCGCTGAGTTCGTCCGGATATTTTTTCATCACTTCTTCAATCCCAAGCGTCTCAATCATTTCGTGAATCGTTTGACTATCTTTCATCTTGGTGATTTTTCCCATATTTCGAATCATCTTCTCCGGTGTTTCCCAAGGAAGTAACCCATAGTGTTGCGGAACATAGGAGATGGGTTGTTCCTGAAATCTCGAATAAACCTCTCCACTATCTGCTGTAAGCAGACCCGAAACCAATTTTAGAAAAGTAGATTTTCCGACTCCGCTCTTTCCAACGATCGTCGTAATCTTCTTTTCTCGAATACTCGTGCTGAGACCTTTGAATACGTTCTGATAGGTAACTGAACGAAGTTGTATGGCTCTATTTGATGAATGTATCATCCATTACTGCCTCCGCTTTTACTTGCTTTTTCAATAGTCCTTTTTCCTTTGCCCATTCAAAAGCTTCTGTTATCTCTTTTGGAGCGATTTGAGTGGCTTTTGAAAATGGAGTGATTTCAATTTCATTGGTCAACGCTTCTGGAAAACCTACATTTTTCACTAGGATTTCACGGTAGGATTGGATGACCTTTTCATCTTTCAAGTTTGCATTAATCTCTTCAACTGCTGCATTATAAGATTGATAAAAAGCACTCAGTGCTTGGTTATGGGATTTGATGAATGCATCTTTAAATGCAATGATAAACGGATTCATTTTCAAATCAATCGTGCTTTCTATTTTATGGATGCCGAAACTTTTCGCCATCGTTATAAATGGTTCTGGAAGGACAGCAGCAGCAGCTTTTCCGTTTTTTAGCAGCTCCAACCTCGTTGGAACTGGCGGAATATCCATCATTTGAACATCTTCAGGTGTCATTCCATTTGCTGCAAGCATTTTTTCAGCGGTATACCCAATCCCACCATTTTTGACGACGACAACCGTCTTTCCTTTTAATTCGGAGACATCTTTTACGTCTTTTGTCGCAACAAGATCAAAGCGATCGTCCGTTGTACTGGTGACTTTTACGTTCATTCCCGCTTGTTCATAAATCGCTAGGGCGATAACATCACTGATGACACCGTCGACTTTTCCAGCACGAAACGCGCTATCACGGTCTTTTACGCTCTTAAATGGTACAAACTCAATACTTAATCCATTTTTCTTTGCAATCCCTTCTTTTTGAGCAACGAGAATTGGTAAATTATCCGTTGAAGGCATGACACCAATCCTTAATGTTTCCTGTTTTGCCCCTTCTTTTTTTGTCCCTTCATTCTTCTCCCCACATGCACTCAAGACGAACAACACCGTGAACAACAAGAAACACATTCCAAGAACATTTCTTTTTTTCATAATATCTCCTTTCATTTGTTATTTTTAGTGTATCGCAATTGGAAATAAAAATAAAACACGGTCCTCCAAATCTCAATTGCTGAGAGATTCGGACACCGTGTTTTATTCAACTCCGTCTATGCGTTTTGGCGTTTTCCTTCGTCGTCGTTCGTTTTTCGATTCAATACCATATTCAAAACAATCGCCACAAGTGAGCTCATCACAATCCCATTGGAAACGAACATTTGTACGTTTGAGGGGAGAATGCTAAATATTTCTGGATTGGCATTAAACCCCACCCCTACTGCTATGGAAAGACCGGCAATCATGAGATTATGGTCGTTCGTAAAGTCTGTACGTGCAAGCATACGAATCCCCTGAATCGCCACCATTCCGAAAAGAACGATCATTGCACCTCCAAGCACTGGGGAAGGAATAATTTGCGCACAGGCGCCAAATTTAGGAATCAATCCTAACACCATGAGGAACACTGCAGCAAAGAAAATCGGTCGTCTTGTACGAATTCCGCTCATTTGCACGAGCCCTACATTTTGTGAAAAACCAGTGTATGGGAATGTATTAAAAATTCCCCCTAACATAACCGCAAGGCCTTCTGCACGATACCCTTTTTTGAGGTGCTCTTCCGTCAACTCTTTTCCTGTAATATCTGAAAGTGCAAGATAGACGCCAGTGGATTCTACCATGGAAACAAGCGAAATCATGCACATCATGAAAATACTTGCCAATTCAAATTTTGGCATACCGAAGTAAAACGGCATGGGTAAATGAACCAATGGTGCATTTACGATAGGGCTAAAATCGACCACCCCCATAAAGGTTGCAAAAACCGTGCCTGTGACCAAACCGATTAATATCGCAATCGTTCGTAAAAAACCTTTTGTAAACTTATGAATGAGCAAAATGATGACCACTGTACATAACGCCAGAAGCAAACTTTGTGCACTTGCTTTGGGTTCGTTATTGGCAATATTGCCAATGGCTACAGGGATGAGCGTCAAACCGATAACGGTTATCACACTTCCTGTCACGAGTGGCGGAAAGAGATGCCGAATTTTTGAAAATATCGGACTAATTAACACGACAAAAAGTCCAGCTACGATAATCGAACCAAACATTGCTCCAGCTCCATGTTTTGCTCCGATTAACGACAAAGGTGCCACCGAT
>JAITHN010000139.1 GCA_031279745.1 Streptococcaceae bacterium | reverse complement strand
TTCAACAACGCTTCATGCGTGTCGAATCCTACCAATCTTCCATCTTCTAAAACGAGTATCTTGTCCATCTCTTTCATCCAATGTAGACGGTGAGTGGCAAAGAACACCGTCTTTTCAGAAAAAATAGAGTGGATGTTTTCTTTTAATTCGACTTCCGTAACTGCATCAAGATGCGCTGTTGGTTCATCAAGAAATAAGAATTCTCGTCGCTCTGTAAGAAGGGTTCTAGCAATGGCAATCCGTTGCTTTTGCCCACCGCTCACCTCTCGAATCCCTTGTCCAATCTGCTCTTCCACTCCATTTGGCAACGTTTGGATAAATGACTCTAATCCACTTTGACGAATAGCTTCATCCAGATTTGATTCATCTCCGTCCGTCGAATAAAGCAGAAGATTTTCTTTTAAACTCCCTCGGATAATTGACGTTTTTTGTGGGATTAAAAAGACTTGCTTCTTCCATTTTTGGTTCAAAAAGGTCGGAATCTCACGTCCTTCAGATCGAACACTCCCCTCTGACTTCTCTCGTAAGCCTATCAGATAGCTAATCAATGTGGATTTCCCCGAGCCACTTCGCCCAACAATTCCAATCTTTTCACCTCTCAACACATGAAAGCTTATCTCTTCAAGAATCTTTTCCCCTTCTATTTCAACCGAAATGTTTTCAAATGAAAGCGATTGTCCTATTGAAATTTCCGGTTCACTCTTCTCGCTATCTAGTTCCTGTATCCGCTGATGAATTTCATTAAATGCATTCTTTCCATTTATCGAGGCATGATAATCCGCAGCGAATTCTCGAAGTGGTAAGAAAAATTCTGGGGAGAGGATTAAGACTAAGAGTGCTGGAAAAAGCGTCATGGAGCCACTAATCAAACGCAATCCTAAGAAAGTCGCGACCAACGCTGTTGAAAGCGTGGTAAAAAAATCGAGTGTGAATGTAGAAAGAATAGCAATTCGAAGTGTTTGCATCGTACTTTTCCGTGTTTCTTCACTCGAATGATAGATGGAGTTCGCATATTTTTTCGAAATCCCTAAAATTCTTAACGTCTTTAACCCTCGCAAAGTGTCTAAAAAGTGATTATTATACATCTGAAAATTTGCATACTGCTTTTCTGCCTTTGCTTGTGCTGTTTTGCCGAGAATAATCATGAACAAGACAACAATCGGATAGACTAGAAACATCGCGAACGCACTCCATTTATCAAAATAGATGAGAACTGCGAACAAGAGAATAGGCAGGACTCCGATACTAATTAATTTAGATAGACTGAGTTGAATGTATAACTTTACTTGTTGAATGCCATCGATCGCCAAGTGAACAGCCTTTCCACTGCCATTTTCTCTGATTAACGGGCTTCCCATTCTCAAATAGACTTGAAGCAATTCCTTTTGCAGACGTAGAGATTCTTTCATCGCAAATTTTTCCAGAACCCCTTCCTTTCCTAATGAAAGAAAGTGCCTAACACAGTACGAAAGCAGGAAAAATAAGGCGTTGAAAAGCTGATTCTTTTCCCCATTCCAAAAGCCAAATATTCCTCTTGTTAAAAAAATAGCCTGGGATAACACACAACAAGCTTGAAGGGCTGAAAACCCTACAAGCTTTGCCATAACTTTTTTTATTTCCGGTAATGAAAATAACAACTTATCAATCAATTAATGCCCCTCGCCGATTCTATCGCTCACTACACGTTTTCTAAATACCCAATAGGTCCAGATGGTATATGCCAAAACAAACGGCAGAATGGTACATGTAATAATCGTCATCATTTTCAATGTATAGGGAGAGCTAGAGGCATTCTTGATTAAAATATCAAATTTTTCCTCTTTAGCAATCATCACTCGTGGGAAGAGTCCCGTAAACAAAAGAGCTACGAGCGCAACAAAGGTCAAACCGCTCGAAATGAACGCACCTCTTTCATTTCCCTTCCATACAGAAACATGTGCAATCACCGTTAAAATGACGATTACAGCAAGCATCCCTAAGGTTGAGACTGGGTGCTTATCCATAAAATCTGTAAAGAGAATGAGGAGTGCTGCAAATACAACTTCCCCGGCATATAAGACAAGATAAAGTCTCTTGGCATAGTCTTTTGCCCTGTCTCGTATTTTTCCTTCTGTTCTTATCGATAAATAATTTAATCCATGAAGATAGCAAAGCAAAGTTACCGCTACTCCTCCAACAACGGAAAGAAGATTCACATAGTCGAAGAATGTTGCGCGAATATCTCCATTTGCATCAATTGGCATCCCTTGAATTAAGCTTGTAAATACGAGTCCAAATGTAAATGGAACAATAAAACTTCCAATACTGGACAATTTCCCCCATAAAACTTTTTGCTTTTCTGAAGTATGTGTTGCGCGAAACTCAAAACTTACCCCTCGAATAATCAGCCCGACTAAAATGATGAACATGAGTAAATAATAGCCACTGAATAGGGAGGCGTACCAATAAGGCATACTTGCAAACATCGCTCCGCCAGCTGTTAACAACCAGACCTCATTCCCATCCCAAACTGGGCCGATGGTCGCAATTGCTTGATCAACTTCATTTTCATCTTTTGCCAAAGTTGTTAAACTCATGCCAACACCAAAGTCGAAGCCTTCAAGGAAGAAGAAGCCACTGAACAATACAGCAATCAAAACAAACCATAACAATTGTAAACTATCCATGATTGATCGCCTCCTTATCAAATGGATCTACTGCTTTATTTTCTTCAACACCCGCATTTGGTCCTGCTTTCAACACTTTCGAAGCAAGGTATACCATGACGATTCCTAGAACTGAGAAAAGAAGGAAGTAGATAATATTACTCACCAAGAGACTTGCTACACTTACGTTTGGCGAAACGGAATCTTTCGTTTTGATAAGTCCATAAACAGTCCATGGTTGACGCCCTAACTCAGTAATCAGCCATCCAGCTGAATTTGCAATAAAAGGTACGAACATCGTTAATCCCGTGACATAGAGGAAGAACTTTTTCTCGTACATGAACTGCCATTTTTTAGTTGTTCCAACAATCCCAAGAAGTCCAACGAGAAGGAAAAGCATTCCTGTTGCAGCCATAATTCTAAAACTCCAGAATAGCGCTGTCACTGCTGGATAATAATTATCTTCTCCGTATTGCTCCACAAGTTTCTCGTTCACGTTGTTCATTCCTTCTACCGCACCGCTAGGTGCATGGTAGCTGAGAACGGAGAGCATATATGGGATTTCTATTCCCCAGACACGTTTATGCTCCTTCTCGTTGAAAAACCCCACGACAGTCCAGCTTGCATGATCTTTAGAATTCTTATAGGATTCAAATGAACCTGATGAATCTATGGGTTTCCCTACATCTTCATAATCCCCTTCCATCGCAGCAAACTTCATCGGTTGCGAATCTGTATCCATCAACGCGCCCATTTGCATGTCCCCTGAAGCAAGATTGAATACCGCTCCAATCGTGAGCACGATAAATCCAACCTTCATCGATTTTTTAAAGAATTCCACTTCTTCTTTTCGAATCACTTTCCATGCCGACATTCCTGCTAGAAGGATTCCTCCCATGATGACAGCTGCGGCGATGACATGTGAAAATTCAAACAATACTTTTTCATTTGCAATCAGTGCTCCAAAGCTCTTGAGCTGTGGATGACCATCGACCATTTCATAAATGACCCCGACTTTTCCAGGGTGCTGCATGAATGAATTTGCAATCAAAATCCAAAGTGCACTTGTCATACTTCCTGCAGTCACAAGACAAATGAACAACCAATGAATGCCTTTTGAGAACTTATCCCATGTAAACATCCACAGTCCCAGGAACGTTGATTCCAAGAAAAATGCCAATAGTGCTTCAACCGCGAGTGGCGCACCAAAAATATCCCCGACAAATCTTGAATAATCGCTCCAGTTCATTCCAAACTGAAATTCTTGAATAATCCCTGTAACAACCCCAACAGCAAAGCTGAGAAGCATGATTTTCCCCCAAAATTTTGCCTGTTTACGCCACTCCTCGTTTCCAGTTTTTACAAACATCCCTTCCAAAATCGCAACCATCAAACTCATTCCAATTGAGAATGGCACGAAAAAAAAGTGAAATACGGTAGTCATCGCAAACTGGAATCTTGCAAGATTTTCAATATCCATACTGATCCCTCCTTAAAGAAAACTTAATTTCTATACACTCCCCATTATAACGGGGACGAGGAAATTGGTAAAACTTAAAGGTAAACTTCTTACAAAAAATTCTTCGACCTCTTACCACTTTCTTTCAACTGACATCTTTAACTTGATGTCTGTGTCCGATCAGTAAAAAAAGCCCACGATGTGCGCAGCTAACTCCAAAAATTGACCTTACGGCCTTTGTACCCTCTGCATTGCTTGGTCATTCTAGAATTCAACGTTAAAAAAAGGTAAACTATGCATATAGTGGAGGTGCCTATGAAAGATAATGTAGCCAAACTCAGTGAAAAATTACTTGCGAATACGACAATAAATACGAAACTCTATAAAGAGTATGACGTAAAAAAAGGGTTGAGGGATATTGATGGAAAGGGAGTGCTCGCCGGTCTAACGAATATTTCCCTCATTAAAAGTATGGAAGAGCGTGATGGAAAAAGAATTCCCATTGACGGAGTTCTTCATTATCGTGGCATCGACATTCGCAACCTCGTTCATGGCTTCCAATCTGGAGGGTACTTTGGGTTTGAGGAAATCTGCTATCTTCTTTTATTTGGTGAGCTCCCAAATGAGGATGAGTTAAGTGATTTTCGTGAGCTCCTCGCCGAAAAACGGACACTTCCAAAAAACTACATTCGTGATGTGTTAATGAAGTCACCAACAAAAGACTTGATGAACCATTTGAGTCGGAGCGTTTTAACATTGGCTAGTTATGATCCTCATGTAGATGATTTATCTATTCCGAACGTCCTTGAGCAATGTTTATCCCTCATTAGCATATTCCCGCTTCTATCTGTCTATTCGTATCATTCTTTTGCCCACCGTATTCTGGATAAAAGTTTTTACATCCATAAACCGAAGGCGCATTATTCAACAGCTGAAAATATCCTGCGCCTTTTACGCCCAGATAAATCTTTTTCAAAAATCGAAGCGACCATCCTCGACCTTGCGCTTGTCCTGCATATGGAGCATGGCGGAGGAAATAACTCCACCTTTACTACCCACGTGGTGACCAGTAGTGGAACGGATACCTATGCAGCCGTTTCTGCTGCCCTCGCAAGCCTTAAAGGACCAAAACATGGCGGTGCAAATATCAAAGTAACCGAAATGATGAAGAATATTAAGGAAAATGTGGAGGATATCACAAATGACGACCAGGTTGCAGATTATTTAAAACGCATCTTAAATAAGGATGGATTTGATAAAAAAGGACTAATTTATGGAATGGGGCATGCCGTTTATTCAGTAAGTGATCCGCGTGCTGATTTATTTTCACAATGCGTGAAACAACTTGCAGAGGACCGCGGACTTCATGATGAGTTCCAATTTTATAAACGAGTGGAACGCCTAGCTCCTCAAGTCATTGCTAAAGAAAGAAATGTCTACAAGGGAGTCAGCGCCAATATTGATTTTTATAGTGGCTTCGTCTACCATATGCTTGATTTGCCAGATGAGCTCTATACACCCTTATTCGCTGTTGCTAGAATTGTCGGTTGGAGTGCCCATCGCATGGAAGAATTAATCAACATGAATAAGATTATTCGTCCTGCTTATGAAAGTATTTCTTCGCCTAAACATTACCGCCCAATACAGGAAAGAGGGTAGTTATGCACTTTGAAGTAAAAAACGGAGATTTTTCCACTAAAGTTTATAAAGACGCATTGTCCATTCGTTCTGCTGTCTTTATCCATGAACAAAATATAGACCCACAACTTGAAATTGATGAATTTGAAAAAGTGAGAATCTACTTCGTCCTTTATATACAGAAAAAGCCAGTCGGCACCCTCCGATTGGCAGAAAAAAGTAATTCTGTTCTAAAAGTAGAGCGAATGGCTGTGCTGAAAGAGTTTCGCCATCTCGGGTTGGCGAGCCAGTTACTCAGGGCAGTCGAAGATTATGCACGTCTTCATTCTTTCACTTCCATTCATTTAAACGCTCAACATCAGGTGGTGAAATTTTATAAAAAGAATGGCTTTCACGTTTCAGGTGACTCATTTATGGAAGCTGAAATCCTACATTATCCCATGGTGAAGGAAATTTAGCTTATTTAAAACAAAATTGTTTCATTGTGCATGATTCGATTTTTTCGATTAGATAAGTTAACACCTCGCGACACGTAGATCATGTCGTGGGGTTTGTTGTTTGTTCCTGTTTTTCTATCCAGCTTTTAGCTTTAACAAATCCGGTTGCCGTAAAGCATGACGGCGGTCTATTGGTGTTGGTTATAATTCTTGATTTGCATGGCTAAGGGCATCTTCAGAAAATTCATTGGCGATAATCCAGCCCAAAGTTTCAGTTATGATTGAAGCAGTCCCTGCATTGATCACATTCCCTGCAATTGGAATCCATCCAACAAGGAATTCTGAAACTCCTCTTCCTACCATGGTCGCAGTCGTCTGCATGACCAGACTCTTCGCCACCCCTTCTTTCAACGGGCGATCGAATAACTTAGATAGCGAAACCACCATGGCAACTTGAATAGGCACGATAATGGCTGCATCGCTACCCGGAAGTTGAGCTAGACCTGCTCCTACTGATCCAGCGCCTAAGCTTGCTGCATGAATAATGAGAGCTGCCTTCTTCTTTTTTTCCCTATTCATCATCTTTGTTTGTTTTAAAATTTTCGCTCTATTCGCGATTTCAAACGTATCCTTTGCATTTCCAATTTTGTTTACACTATTAAGTATTTTCATATGCCCTCCATTGCTCAGATTATAATCCATGGCAACTTTCAATCCATCGGTCATGAGAACGAGTTTCTTTAAGAAAGCATAAAAATAGTTTCTCCGCTTGTTTTCTATATGGCAATGCTTTCATAATTTGCAGAAAAAAAAACACTCCCGAAGGAGTGTCAAAATCAATCGATTCTTATTTAAGGTTAACTGATGCTCCAGCTTCTTCAAGAGCTGCTTTAAGAGCTTCTGCTTCTTCTTTAGAAACGTTTTCTTTGATTGCTGAAGGAGCGCTATCTACTAAGTCTTTCGCTTCTTTCAATCCAAGTCCAGTTGCTTCACGAACTGCTTTAATAACTTTAACTT
>JAITHN010000037.1 GCA_031279745.1 Streptococcaceae bacterium | reverse complement strand
TCTCCCTAACGCCAACTTCTCAACTGACGTGACTTCCGTGATCGAGCGCCTCTCGCTAATCAAGACGGAAGACGAAATCAAAAAGCTTTATGAAGCAGGGGATTGGGCAGATGTTGCTTTTGCAACAGGATTCCAAGCTGTGCGTGAAGGAGCGACCGAACAGGAAATCATCGCCGAAATTGAATATCACTTGAAAAAACGTGGTGTTTCGCAGATGAGCTTCGACACACTCGTTCTTGCTGGCAAAAATGCCGCTAGTCCTCATGGAAATCCTGGGCTTACAAAGGTTGAAAAAAACGACTTCGTCCTTTTCGACTTAGGGGTCGTCTGGAAAGGGTATAATAGTGATGCAACAAGAACTATCGCCTTCCACGAGCCTAAAGAATTTGATAAAAAGATCTATGACATCGTTCTTGAAGCTCAACTTGCCGCACATGCATTTGTCAAACCAGGAGTTAAGGCTAGCGACATCGACAAGGTGGCACGAGATGTGATTGCATCTTCCGGATATGGAGAATATTTCTCTCACCGACTCGGTCATGGTATCGGAACAACGGTTCATGAATTTCCTTCTATTGTAGAAGGAAATGACCTCATCATCGAGGAGGGAATGTGTTTTTCTATCGAACCAGGAATCTACATTCCTGAAAAAGTGGGGGTTCGCATCGAAGACTGTGTTCATGTCACGAAAGATGGATGTAAACCATTTACCTCTACAACGAAAGAACTTCAAATTTTACAATAAACAAAACGACCTCGCCAACTAACGGTGAGGTCGTTTGTGTTTTATGCTTTGGGTGCTTTAGGTGTAGCTTTCTTATCTAATTCTTTTCCAAGTTGGATAAGATAATTTTCTAACGCATCCTTTGTTTCAGGATGTTTTAAGCCATATTGTAGAGATGTTTTTAAGAAACCAAACTTATCTCCTACATCATAACGGTTTCCGTTAAATTCACGTGCAAATACGCGTTGAACTTTGTTTAATGCATCGATTGCATCGGTTAATTGAATTTCTCCACCTGCACCCGCTTCTTGAACTTCTAATAAGTCAAAGATTTCAGGGGTTAACAAGTAACGGCCAATAATCGCGAGATTACTTGGTGCATCTTCTTTAGCTGGTTTTTCTACAAAACGAGCCACTTGATGCAATCCTTTTTCATTTTCACCAATCCGATCAATCACTCCATATGCTGAAACTTCATCCATTGGAACAGGCATTACGGCAATCGTCGAAGCAGAAGTTTTTTGGTAATCATCAATCAATAATTTCGTTAACGGTGTACCTTCTCCGTTGATATTCATTAAGTCATCGCCAAGCATAACCACGAATGGTTCATTTCCAACGAATGCTTTCGCTTGTAAAACGGCATCTCCAAGTCCTGCTGGACGAGATTGTCTCACGAAATGCAGACGGATATTTGTTGTATCATCTACTAATTTTAGTAATGCATCTTTACCTTTTGATTTTAAGTTGTATTCCAATTCAAAGTTTGAGTCGAAGTGGTCTTCAATCGAGCGCTTTGATTTTCCTGTTACAACAAGAATTTCTTCAATCCCTGATTTCAATGCTTCTTCAACGATAAATTGAATCGTAGGTTTGTCTACGATTGGCAACATTTCCTTTGCCAACGCTTTTGTCGCAGGGAGGAATCTAGTCCCTAAACCTGCAGCTGGAATAATTGCTTTTCTAACTTTTTTCGTCATGCGTTTTTCCTCTTTGTTCTCCATCTTATTTAAACTCATTCTCCGGTCTTGCTTCACGCAACATCAAGGCAATGATCGCCTCTTTTATATCTACATGATTGTAGATGACGTTATAAATCGTTTCCGTGATTGGCATTTCAACATTTAAAGATTGCGCTAATTCATATGCGGCCTTCGTAGTTGAAACCCCTTCAATAATCATGCCCATATTTTTTTCTATATCTTCGAGTTTTTCGCCACGACCTAGTGCATCTCCCGCGCGCCAGTTTCGTGAATGAATGGAAGTTCCCGTTACGATTAAATCTCCCACACCGCTCAAGCCCATATAGGTTAATGGATCAGCTCCCATGGCAACACCTAATCTTGTAATCTCTGCAAGACCTCGTGTGATAATGGCTGCTTTTGCATTATCTCCGTAACCTAATCCATGTAAAGCTCCCGCTCCAACTGCGATAATGTTTTTCAATGCGCCGGCTGTTTCCACACCAATCACATCATGGTTGGTATAAATTCTAAAGTAGGCATTCATAAACAGTTCCTGAACGTATTTTGCAGAAACTTCGTTTTCACAAGCCGCAGAAATGGTTGTAATATCACGAACTGCAACTTCTTCTGCGTGACTTGGTCCAGACAATACGACCACATCTTTTCGTTTACTTTTATCGATTGTTTCTTTTAAAATCGTTGAGATGCGTTCATGTGTTCCTTGCTCCAACCCTTTTGAAGCGTGAATAATCATGGGTGTATTCCGAGCGACCTTATTAAATTGCTTTGCAACTAAGCGAATCACTTTCGTCGGAATGACGAAAAGAACTGCATCCACATCTTCAATCGCTTCCGCCAAATCATTGTATGCGATGATGTTTTCATCCAAAACCAAATCCGGAAGGTACCGTTTATTTGTGTGATGTGTATTGATTTCTTCAATCTGCTCAGGAATATTCCCCCAGACTCTTACATCATGACCGTTATCATTTAAAGATTGTGCAAGTGCCGTCCCCCAAGACCCTGGTCCTAGAATTGCAATTTTTTGTTTTTTCATGTTCTCGCCTTCTTTATTTGAATAAAATTCAATTGCTATTATACCATAACGAGCGAGTTTTAACAGCATATCCTTTCTAACTCACTTGCACTCTAGTATAATGTTAAAAAAGGAGAATACATGAAGACTAGTAAAATTTTTGCAAATGAAGTCGTTCTGTACTTAATCTTTGGAGTGCTTACGACATTGGTTTACTTCATTACCCGATTTACCGTCCTGTCTTTCGGTCTAAACACCATTATTGCCCTGACAATTGCCCAAATTGCTGCAGTCCTCTTTGCTTTTTTTACGAATAAACTCTTTGTATTTAAGAGCACAAAAAGTGATAAACCTGTGCTTCTAGAGTTCATTCAATTTGTCGGCGGACGCCTGACTGGCTATTTCATCGATTTCATCATCAGTTATCTCTGTATTGAATTGGGCGCAAGATTTTTCATTGCACTCTTCCATTTAAAAGGGCTGCCCTATCAATCTACCTTGTTTAAGACGGCACCATTTTCTGACCTTATCGGTACACCTGAGTTGGTCAACCAATTCATCTGGGCGCTAGTCATTCAGGTATTGATTATTGTCATCAATTACTTTATTAGTAAATTCATTGTTTTCAAGAAGGAGGAAGAACATGACTAAAATGATTTCAATCGTCATTCCATGCTATAACGAAAGCGAGTCCGTTCCTTATTTCTATAAGGAAATGGAGAAAATCCGTCAGACGATGTCGTATGAGTTTGAGTACATCTTTGTAGATGACCACTCAACAGATACGACTAGAGAAGTTTTGAGAGAGCTTCAAGCAGGCGACCCTGCTGTTCATTTCATCTTCTTTTCTAAAAATTTTGGAAAAGAAGCGGGTATGCTCGCGGGTTTGAGAGAAGCGAGTGGTGACTTCGTAACGGTGATGGATGCTGATTTACAAGACCCACCAACACTTATTCCAAAGATGATGGACATCCTTGAAGAAGGTGTTTACGACTGCGTGGGAACGAGAAGGAGTGACAGAAGTGGAGAAGATGGAATACGAAGTTTCTTTTCCGCACTATTTTACAAACTTGAAAATAAAATTTCGGATACGAAAATGGTTGACGGCGCGAGAGATTTTCGCATGATGACCCGTCAAGTCTTAGATTCCGTTCTCTCCCTCACGGAGTACAACCGTTTCTCTAAAGGGTTGTTTGAATGGGTGGGCTATGACACCTACTATCTTGAATATGAAAATGTTGAACGAGAACATGGAAACACCAGCTGGAGCTTTTGGAACTTACTCTCCTATTCAATTGAAGGCGTAATTAACTTTTCAGCTTTTCCACTTCGTATTGCAAGTTTCTTTGGTTTCTTCACCTTTGTGATCGCCATTCTTGCAAGCGCCTTTATTGTCATCAACACACTCTATAACGGGATTGAAACTCCAGGTTGGGCGTCGATGACCTGCATTCTCCTCTTTCTTGGAGGGATTCAACTCTTCGCCATTGGCGTTCTTGGAGAATATATCTCTAAGATCTTCTTAGAAACGAAGAATCGCCCGCATTATATTATTAAAGAAAAAAAATAAGTAGGGTCTTGTACAGCCCTCCAAAAGTTAGACTTTTTGGTCCAACTTTTGGAGGGCTCAACATTTCCCTATCTTATTTTTATACCTCTACGCCATTTTGAAATCCATTTCCAAAATACTTCATAAACATCAGCCGATTGATATAGACAACAGCTTCCTTTTCGTTGATCAGATGATATTTTCCAAAATTCTCGTTTTTCAAATCCATATACTTAAGAATAATGTCGCACTCCGACCAATTGCATCTATCGCTGTCATAGAACATCTCTTCAAGCGAAATAGGGTCTTGCCTTATCAAGTAGCCTTTATGTTCCTCATCTTCTAAAACATAATAGTCAAACATAGCTATCACCTCTTATCCTTAAGAAAAGTATACCAAATTTTTTATATTCTCTCCAACAATACCTCGATTGGGGGAAGGTTGTTTGGCGAAGATGCACGTTATCATAAAGGTCCTGATGCGTGTTGCGACACCCAAAAATTAGACCAAGCGGAGCGGATTAATCCACTCCTACTCGGCCCAACTTTTAGAGGTCACAACCTTTTGTATGCCAGCATTATTTTCTTAACTTTTTAACTTTATCAATTAGTTTTTTTCCTACGTTTACGCCCAATTCTCCGTAGATTTTAAACGCACGCTTGGAAACTTGCGCTGCTGACAAGGAAGCTCTCACGTTTTCTCTACCAATATGCGCTTCACAAACTTTCAATACTTCTTTGGGTGTTTTTGATGAAAAGGAATACTGTCCGTTTTTCTTGGTACGAACGCTAAACCTTGGAATCCATTTTCCTTTAAATAAAAGACTGGCAAGAACTACGTCAACCTCTTCCCATGGAATTTGAATAAAGTTTTCCACTTTCCTATCATCATAGAATTCAAAACCTTTATCGCCTAGGAGGATTTTCCCATAATCTGCTCCACCGAGAAAACTCGTTCCTTTTACCACCAATTCAACTTTTGTATTTAATGATTGAACCATTTTACACTCCTTATGAAAAAGCGGAGGCAGAATGCTCTGCCCCCACCAATATTTTAAAGCAATCCGATAACGTGTCCAAGCACACCAACAACAAATAATGCAAGGATAATTGTAATTGGAGATACTTTTTTCTTCAATAACCACATACAGAATAACATTAACAATAATGGAGCAAGTCCAGGAATTAATTGATTCAAGTTATCTTGTAAAGTCGTTACTTTCACAGGTCCAAAAGCCATACCAGAGTTGACTTGTTCCATGGCAGTCTTGATTCCTTCACCACCTGATGGTAATTTATCCCACTCAACATATGCACCTTTAGATAATGGAATTTCAGAAACGATTGGTTTAAATGAAATATTTACCCAACGTTGTGTTAACGCTGCAAGGATGAACATCCCAAGGATTGAAGCACCTTTAGTGATGTCTTTTAAGATCCCACCAGATAAATCTTCTGTAATCTTGCTACCAGCGCTGTATCCAAACTCTTGTGTGTACCAGATGAATCCCATACGGATTGCATTCCAAAGTACAAAGTAAAGGATTGGTCCGAGAAGGTTTCCACCCATTGCCAAACTTGCTGCAAGAGAACCGATGATTGGTTTGATGGTGAACCAGAATACTGGATCTCCAATACCTGCAAGAGGTCCCATCATCCCCACTTTAACCCCTTGGATAGCTACGTCATTCACATCAGCTCCGTTAGCGCGATCTTCTTCAAGCGCCAACGTTACACCCATGATAGGTGCTGCTACATATGGATGAGTATTAAAGAATTCTAAGTGACGCTCTAAAGCTGCCGCTCTATCTTCTTTTGTTGTGTATAATTTTTTGATTGCTGGGATGATTGAATAAGCCCATCCACCATTTTGCATACGTTCATAGTTCCATGAACCTTGTAAAAATTGAGAACGCCATGCAACAGACAAACGATCTTTTTTCGTTAATGTGATTCTTTCTGCCCTATATGTCCCCACCTTA
>JAITHN010000036.1 GCA_031279745.1 Streptococcaceae bacterium | reverse complement strand
CCACCATTCCCCTCGTTTATCTGTATCATCCCGGGGACTTCAAATCCATTATCTTCGTCTCCATGAGCAACTATGAAAGATGCATTTAATACCAACACGAACAATAGAATATATTTTTTCATCTCACCCCCCTCCTTATATTCCTTCTACGATTTCTAATTCATGCTGTACAACATAGTTTCCAGCTGGTAATTGATCATTCATTTTCAAAAATAGATTTCCAACATTCCAATTGAGTTTTACAAAATTTCCGATATGCCCGTTTACTTTCAGTAATGAGCGCTTCTCTCCCATCACAGATTCGATTCCTCCACGTTCTAGTATTGCCTCATCTACAGGGAATCCATCCGCAGAAATGACTGCTCTTCCCGCATCGATTGCTATCTCTATACCTGAGATGTCTGCCGTTTCTGGTTTCTGAATAACCGTACTCATCAATAGTATCTCGTAGCCGTTTTCTCTCGATTGATTTTTATCCTGCAAATCGATTGTAAATTGCTCTAATGCTTGATAGATTTCTCCAACACCTCCATTTGCAATCTTGCCGAAATGAATATCGCTTGCATTTACTAAAACCACGCTTGGCAATAATACAAAACTTGTCGTCGTTTGCTCTTGAGCCATCGCATTTCGGCTAATAATCAGAAATGAGCTTGCCAGGAGGAAGAAAGCTGCCCATTGTTTCAACATCACGCCAACGTTCAGAAACGACCTTCCCTGAAGGAAGAAAGCTGTCCATTGTTTCAACATCGGTGATCACTTCCTTTTCTTCGAACTCTTTGGAATACAAAGAGATAAAACGATAGAAGAACGATGCTTGAGCCAACCAAACTTGTGGCGAAAGCATTTGTTTCTCCTGTAGATGGCAAATGCGCACTCTGAATCACATTTTGAACGGGTGTTGGCAATACTTCATTTATCGATTCGCCCAAGTCACCCAATGTATCCGGAAGCTCGTGCCCGATATTTTCTACCATTTCTCCAATCTCACCAGGGAGAATCGAGCCAATCTCTTCTACTAATCCTCCTATTACACCTCCAACTTCTTCTCCGATGCCACCAGTATCCACCGTAGGAGAAGGGAAATCTGTCACCGGCAGATTATCCGACTGTGACGGGTTGTCCGACTGTGACGGGTTGTCCGACTGTGATGGGTTGTCCGACTGTGACGGGTTGTCCGGTGTTGGTGTTTCCACTGGTTCTTCAGTTTCTGATTGAACGATTTCAAACATTGAATGAAAAAAATATGTATCTAGAACATACATTCGGTTTCCTCCTTTCAATCTTCGTTCAAATTCAATTTCAATAAAAATAACGTTTGTTTTTATATTTTCATTTTACCTTTTTTTGAAAATGTAAATACTTAAAGCTCTCTTTATTCAAATCTTTTTAAAATATTTATGTAATTTGGAATAGATGTCCTTTACTCAGCACGACTAGGAGTGTTTTGAAAGATATGTAATGAAAAGTACAACGGTAACACATCTTACCGCTCGCGAAAGTTGCAAATTCAGCACAAGTCTTATGGAGGATGTGCACTTTTTGCGGATGCTTATGCAGTACACATCACGCCAACCGCGAAAGTTGCAAATTCAGCACAAGTCTTATGGAGAATGTGCACTTTTTGCGGATGCTTATGCAGTGCTCTTTTCGCGGATGCTCATGTAGCACGGTTTTCTTAGCTGTCTTCAGGCACACAAAAAAATCCGCATGAAATTTCCCAAGTTCACACGGATTCGTAATCTATACTGTAACTTAATAATCTTAGTTACTTGGCGATTCGCACGGTTTCTCTCTATAATCAATGTCCTGTAATCTTTGAGATATAATGTCGATGTAGTTCTGTAAACAGCCAGTAATACTCATGCTCACCGTAATCAATCTCCCAGAGATAGGTGGCTTTTAAAGATGGAAACTCTTCACTTATTTTGCTACTTGAGTGCAACACGACATCATAATTTTCCAATTTATTAGTATCTAACATCTCGTATTCCACAAAATTTAGTCTGTTCAATAATGTTTTCAAATTATTTATTAGCGTTGGTAAATTTAT
The DNA here is from genome assembly GCA_031279745.1 of Streptococcaceae bacterium. Taxonomy (GTDB): domain Bacteria; phylum Bacillota; class Bacilli; order Lactobacillales; family Streptococcaceae; genus Pilibacter. Next base: position 1,759 of record JAITHN010000036.1, on the reverse strand, counting down.
TAGGGCAATGCCCACTTTGAGTTTTTGTTTGCTATTTAACTCTGTAAAATAAGGGGTTGAAAGGGCAGAAAATTTCCTTATTAGTTCGTTTTTTGTTCCGCTTAACTCCTCATACTCCGGTGATTTCAGTACAGATTCAAAAAAATCTTTATTTTTTTCCAAATACATACGATTGATTTCATTGTGAACATCAATCGGTGAAGTTAAATTTTCTAGATCTGGAATTGAAAAACCAAAGACATAATAGCTGAAAGCGATAGAAAGTAAATTTGCCGTAACTAATTTTAGCTGATCAGTAGACAATGCCATAACTTCCGACTCAAAATGCTGAAGATAACGCTGAACAAGCTTAGACACAGGATGATCTTTTTCTCGTTTTGCAAATGTTTCCAAAATTCTTCCAATGGAACGATCTCGAACATCGGTGTAGGAATACAACATAAACACATAGAAGAAGAAAGATTCAATTTCCCCAGATTTCCTTCCTTCAGGAATAATGTCCCAATTAATCAGAACTTTACTTTCATAAAGTGGATTATCCCTAAAAATTTTTGTCAATCCTTGATTATTTTCAGCAAAATTCCCCCTCTTCAAACGAGCAATGGCGACATATAAACTCATCAGCAAATTCTTTTTTCCAGCATAATTTTCTTCGCTTCTCCCCATTGTCGGATGCCTAGCTAGTAGGCTATTAGCTCGATCAATATCCGCAAATTTTGGCGTTTCTAGCCCTCTGTTTCCAATCCAAAAAATATGACTGAAAATAATCCGTACCATATTCTCATCGCCAACAAAGTCAATCGGATTATAGTTAATCTTAATTCCTTGGGACTTCAGATAAGTAATGAGCGGGGAAAGTTTTCTGTATAGTGTTGATCTCGCAACTTTGTTCCGTTCACAAAACTCCTCAACTGACATTTTTTCCTCAAGAAAAGCCTGTAAAATGAACTTATAAATTACTGTTTTTTTCCATAAAATATAGCGGTATTTATCTAGTTTAATTGGAATTTGCCGAATTAAGATCTTCCCATTTCCAATCATAAATGGTTCCCATGTTTCTGTATTCTCTATAATATCCTTGTCAATCTCTGAAATAACTCTATTTACTTGGTGATAGCTAAGATTATGCTTTTCAGCAAAATGATTTAAAGCATACTCCCCCGGACTTGAAGTCCCAATTGATCGGAAAATTTCTAATTTTGACATATCCTGATTTTCGAACATTAATTCTTCAAATTTCATTCTTATCTCCTTCACTCATTTAATTTTAACAATTAAAGACAATTCCTTCAAATTTATCGATTAAAATTAGTGAAATTTGTCTAGCAGTTTTTATTTTCAAACACCTGATTGAATGGGCTGGTTGGGAAGAGGAGGGAGGGGAATACGTGAAACGCAAGAAGTGTAGATGCTGATGAGTGGTGAACGGTTGCAGATATGGATAATTGCTGAACGAGCGCAGATGTGGACTTTTCGCCGTTAGTCTTACAGTAAGCTTTTAGCACCCATCCGCGAAAGTTACAAATTCATCACAAGTTTTATGGCAGATGTGCACTTTTTGCGGATGATCATGTAGCAGGCTTTCCGCGCCATCCACGAAAGTTGCAAGTTCAGCACAAGTTTTATGGTGAGAGCTAAGCGGAGATGCTGATGATTGCTGAACGAGCGCAGATGTGGACTTTTCGCTGTTAGCCTTACAGCAAGCTTTTAGCACCCATCCGCGAAAGTTACAAATTCATCACAAGTTTTATGGCAGATG
>JAITHN010000054.1 GCA_031279745.1 Streptococcaceae bacterium | reverse complement strand
CTGCATCATTAGAGAGGAAACTAAATAAGTTTGGAGCCGTATCTCCTGGTTGAATCTCTGTTTCATCATACTTTATTGTATTGGCTTTCACGCGCGGCGGAGTCCCCGTCTTGAAACGTGCAATTTCAAGACCTAATTCTTTCAAATTGTCCGCTAGAGAAATGCTTGCAAGAGAATGATTGGGACCTGATGAATACTTCAAGTTTCCTAGGATGATTTCTCCTCTAAGAGATGTTCCAGCGGTAATGACGACGGCTTCCGAAAGGTATTGTGTCCCTGTTGTTGTCGCCACTCCATAAACACGTCCGTCTTCGACAAGCAATCTTTCTACCATCGCCTGTCTAAGTGTGATATTGTCTTCTTTTTCGATGGTATGCTTCATTTCTTCTTGATAACGATGTTTATCTGCTTGCGCTCTTAGTGCACGAACGGCAGGACCTTTCCCAGTGTTCAACATACGCATTTGGATATATGTTTTGTCGATATTCTTGCCCATTTCGCCACCCAAAGCATCAATTTCTCGAACAACCACCCCTTTTGCTGGCCCACCAATTGATGGATTACATGGCATGAACGCAACCATATCCAGATTGATGGTAAGCAATAAAACTTTAGAACCCATTCTAGCTGCCGCCAAAGATGCTTCTGCACCCGCATGACCTGCACCCACGACAATTACATCATATTTTTCTTTATACACAATCCTAATTCCTCCATACAAAAAACAGTGAAAAGGCACACTCCCCCACGAAGGAGGTATCTGCACTTTCACTGCATTATCCGTTTATTTTGCCATATTCTTTTACATTTTTCAATCTACGTTTTTAAGCACTTAAGAAATTTTTATTTAACCGTCAAGCCTTCTCTAAGCTTTGCAATGCGCTCGGGTGGATTGTCAGAATTGAAAATATAGCTTCCCGCGACAAAGACGTTTGCCCCAGCTTTCCTACACTCTGCAATGGTGGTGTCATCGACACCGCCATCCACTTCGATATTGAAGGAAAGATTCCTTTTTTCTCTTAATTCTGCAACTTCTGCTACTTTTGTCAAGCACTCAGGCAAGAATTTTTGACCGCCAAATCCTGGATTTACCGTCATAATCAATACTTGGTCGACCATGTGTAATACCGGTTCAATTAAGGAAACAGGAGTTCCGGGATTGATGACAACCCCTGCTTTCATACCACTCGCTTTAATTTTTTGAAGGGTTCCATGTAAGTGAACGGTAGACTCTTGATGAACAGTTAAGATGTCCGCTCCTGCATTTGCATAGGCATCGATAAATCTTTCAGGATTAACTACCATTAGATGAACGTCTAAAACCATTTTGGTCACAGGTCTGAGTGCGCTGACTACATTGTCACCCATGGTAATATTCGGAACGAATTGCCCATCCATCACATCGATGTGCAAGTATTCACAGCCTAGGCTTTCCACCATTTTCACATCTCTTGCAAGGTTTGCAAAATCACTACTTAGGATTGATGGAGATAAAATCATTTGTTTCCTCCCTTTTTCTGCTTCTTATAAACTGGACGCTTTTCTTCAATTTCAAGCAGGAATTGAAGATAGTTTGCATATCTTGACTCAGATATTTCTCCCTCTTCAACGCCTTTTTTCACACCACAAATCGGTTCATGAGTATGCGAACATTCCCGAAATTTGCAACTCTCTGAAGGCTTTGTAAATTCTAGAAAAAGCTTGCTCAGTGTGGTTGCATCAATGTCGTTAAAGTCAATTGCACTAAATCCTGGCGTATCCGCAACCAAACCATTGCCAATTTCATGAAGTTCCACGTGCCTTGTCGTATGTCGCCCACGCCCCAAACTTTGAGAGATTTCCGCCGTAACAAGACCAAGTTTATCATCGATTCTATTGAGTAAGGTGGACTTTCCCGCACCACTTTGTCCCATGAAAACCGCTAATTCACCATTGAATTCCGATGTTAATTTCTCAAGAATGCCAACTTCATCTGAAAAGAAAGTAGGATAACCTACTGCTTCATAGATTTCTTTCCACTTAACCATCTCCGTCCTAGTCTGTATCCTATCCATTTTCGTGATAAATAAAACGGGACGTATGTGCAGATTTTCCAAGGATACCAAATAGCGGTCAAGTAGATTCGGTGAAAATCCTGGTTCCACTGCACTCATCACAACTACTGCTAGGGTAACATTAGCCACAGGCGGCCGGATGAGTTCATTTTCTCTCGGCTCAACTTTCAGAATAATGCCTTCTTTTTCATTCTCGCTTTCAAACTCCACCCAATCTCCGACATAGAGTTTCTGACCTTTTTTTCTAAAATTCCCTCGCCCTCTGGTTTGGTAGATCATCCCATCGCTTGCCAAATAGTAAAATCCGCTAAGCGCTTTTCTGATTTGTCCTCTCATACATACCTCTCACAGTCTTTGCTTTAGTTTATCACATTTCTCCAGACAATATTTATTCCCATTTAGAAATCCTTCCGGAACTGTCACAACAAAGCGTCGCACAACCGATTTTCCTAAAAAAAGCGCAAAACCAAACCACGTTTGATTTTGCGCTTTTTTCGTCGAACAGAGCTGAGTACTCAATGAATTGTTCAATTGATTTCTATACTCTCCGTAGACTTATCCACTTTCTTCGTCGCTATCACGTCTCCAGAAGCAGATTTCACAGTTACTGTCGCAGATCTATCCCCAGCCAGAGAGAGCGTGAGCTGTTTCGTTTCTCCTTTTTGAACCGAGTAAGAATTTTCCTTTTCCCCTGCATCATCTGTAACGGAAATGATAAAATCTCCAGCCTTGTTGAAATTTACCGGAATTTGGATGGTATCGCCCGTTTCACTAGCTGGATCTTTCCCTTTTGAAATGGTGACATTAATCGTATCTCCTTTTTTCACACTAGCCCCTACACCTGGCTCGGTACTGATCACCGTTCCCTCTTTTCCAGTATCTGAAAATTGCTCGCTAATGTAAACATCTACACCAATGCTATCAAAATAATCTTGAACTTCTTTTTTGGTATAGCCAATCACATCTCTAATTTTAGTTGTTTTTTTGGCGATGACTAGCGTAATTTTTCCATCACTTAGAGAGACGTTGCTACCTGGCTCTGGAACTTGCTTATAAACC
>JAITHN010000033.1 GCA_031279745.1 Streptococcaceae bacterium | reverse complement strand
AATGCTCCGTCTCTTGTTGGCGCCGTGAGAAAGTTGGATTTGGGATAGGTATCATCCCAACCCACGATGCTGACCACATGATCAGAAGAAGGCGGCCACGTGGTAGCTTTAGAGAGCGGTGTATAGGTCGCATAGGTACTTGTGTTCATATTTCCAGTTTGACCATTGTTGATTGTGCTCCCTGCATTGATACAGAGTGTTGTAATTCCATAAGATTGAACAAATTGCTTGATGCTGTCAATTCGATTTTGCGGCATAGCATTCCCAGAAACAAGCGTTCCTGATGGTAAATAATAAACTCCTGTGTAATCATATTTGGTTACGGTTTTATTTGCATAATTGTTAAATGTCGTTTGCGAGATAAATGGACTTCCCCCTCCAGTTGTCAAAAGAGTAGAAGGCGTACTCCACTGCGATTTTAAAATGGGCTTATTCCCTAGAAACGCATAGGTGAGAACGGCGTTTTCATATCCACCGTCATCTAGTACACGACCACTTCCTAGAGAGTTGATTGGATTGTTATTAAACGCATTAGACGCAGTCAAATAATTATAGTATTGGATGGAGTAGTCAGGATAACCCCCTTTTGTCAGACGCTGTGCAGCAATGGAGAGTATGTTATTCCCAACAAAATCCCAGCACAAGTCACTTGCTTCCTGATTGAGAACAGGAAATGGTGTTGAAGACGTGCGAGGGTCTAATTTTGCCGCATATGAAGCGGATCGAAAACGTGGATTCACAGTTTTTTCTTCTATTTTTTGTGGGAAAACAACTTTCTGACCGTTCACAAAGCGCGGCTGAATATTTTCCAACTCAAGTGACTGCGCCTCAAGGCACACGAGAGGAAGAAATGCGAGAAGTAATGATATTTTTAGTAAAGTTTTCATAAGGAACGTCCTTTCTGCTATTTTTATTATATAGGTTTTTCCATAGATTTCCTTGCACAATAAGCGAAAAATGTTTAAAGTTAATTAAAATTTAGTCATTCAACACAAAGCAAAGGAGTTTTTACAAACCTTGTTCAGTTGGTCATCTCATCCATCCCACACCTCCCCCATTGCCTTTATGAGGTCACCTTAAGGTGGTATAGACCATTCTTGACGATTGAGACGAATAAGAGTAAAATCAAACTATCAAAAGCCTACGTTTAGAACATGGAGGAGGAAACATGAAAACATATATCAAAGCGGATAAATTCTTTTACAAGAGTGGAGTGAAACAAGGTGGAGTTTTAGAGATCATCGATGGAAAATTTGGAGATTGGTCTTCTGAAATTCCAACTGAGGGAGTTGTTCTTGATTATACTGGGAAATGGATTGCTCCTGGGCTCGTTGACACCCATATTCATGGATTTGGCGGAGTCGATGTGATGGATAATGATGCCTCTCAAGTGATTCATACTATGAGTGAAGGCTTACTTTCCACAGGTGTAACAAGTTTTCTTCCAACCACTTTAACAGGAGACCACGCACTGTTAAAAGAAGTTTCCAAAGGAATTGGCGATCATTACAGAGAGGCAACTGGGGCGAAGATTCAAGGAATCTACTTTGAAGGGCCGTATTTTACAGAAGAATACAAAGGGGCTCAAAATCCCATTTATATGAGCAATCCAAGTCTTGATGAATTTCATGAGTGGCAGCATGCAGCAGGTGGTTTGATTAAGAAAATCGCTCTGGCACCAGAGCGCGATGGAGTGGATGAATTTGTTCGTGAGGTTACCGATGAAGGCGTTGTTGTAGCATTGGGACATTCCAATGCAACACTTGATGAAGCAAAACTTGCCGTCGACGCAGGAGCAAGTGTCTGGGTTCATGCTTATAACGGCATGCGTGGATTGACGCACCGCGAACCAGGAATGGTTGGAAGTGTGATGAGTTTACCGCATACGTATGCAGAACTCATCTGTGATGGACATCATGTTCATCCAACTGCCTGTGAAATCTTGATGGATAAATTAGGACGAAAAAATGTTGCTTTGATTACCGATTGCATGCGCGCGGGTGGAATGCCGGATGGAGATTATATGTTAGGTGAATTCCCTGTTATCGTAGAAGACGGAACGGCACGTTTGAAAGATACGCCAACAAGTCTTGCAGGTTCGATTTTGAAACTCTTCCAAGGGGTTCAAAACATTGTCAAATGGGACATTGCCTCTGTGGAAGAAGCGATTCATATGGCGACCTATGTTCCAGCCGTGAGTTGTAAAATTGATGACAAATGCGGACAAATCAAAAATGGAAGAGATGCAGATTTTATCGTCCTCGACCAAAGTTTAAATCTCGTTGCCACGTTTGTTGACGGAGTTAAACGTTTTGAAAACTAAAGATTTATAAACATTAAAAAGATTTCACGCCGGAGTGAAGTCTTTTTTGTTACAATGAATTTAGTTTTTTTAACAAAAGGAGAAGATCATGAATGAACGTATTCATCGTAAACATACCCGACCTGTAAAAGTCGGCAATCTAGTCATTGGGGGAAAAAATGAAGTCATCATGCAAAGCATGTGTACCACCAAGACACAAGATGTAGAAGGAACGATTGAGCAGATCAATCGATTAGAAGAGGCAGGTTGTCAGATTGTTCGTGTGGCTGTTCCAGATATGGAAGCAGCGGAAGCACTCCGTCAGATTAAGGATGGGATCAATATTCCTCTAGTTGCAGATATTCATTTTGATTATCGTTTAGCGTTGAAAGCGATTGAGTCAGGTGTCGATAAGATACGCTTAAACCCTGGAAATATCGGGCGCCGTGACCGTGTTGAAAAAGTTGTACAAGCGTGTAAGGAAAAAAACATTCCCATCCGCATTGGTGTAAACGCAGGAAGCTTGGAGAAAAAATTTTTACAAAAATACGGTTATCCAACTGCAGAGGGAATGGTTGATTCAGCACTTGAACATATCCGCATTTTAGAAGAACTGGATTTTCATGATATTATCGTTTCTTTAAAAGCTTCAAATGTGCAACTTGCACTTGAAGCCTATGCACTTGCAAGTAAGAGTTTTGACTACCCGCTTCATTTGGGGATTACAGAGGCAGGAACACTATTTTCAGGAAGTATGAAATCAGCAGCAGGTCTCGGTGCGCTCCTTTCACTAGGCATTGGAAACACCGTCCGTGTTTCCCTTTCGGCTGACCCTGTTGAGGAGATTAAAGTAGCCAAAGAAGTATTGAAAGCATTCGGGCTTGCGGCAAATGCGCCGACATTAGTAAGTTGTCCGACTTGTGGTCGGATTCAAATCGATTTAATCCCGATAGCAAATGAAATCGAGGCGTATATTGAAAAGATAAAAGCACCAATTACGGTAGCCATCCTTGGTTGCGGGGTGAACGGTCCAGGAGAAGCTAGAGAAGCGGATATTGGTTTGGCAGGGGGAGATGGAAAAGGAATGCTCTTCAAAAAAGGCAAAATCATCCGCACCGTACCAGAAGAAATCATGGTGGAGGAATTAAAAAAAGAGGTGGACGAAATGTACGCCTACTTCCAAGAACATGGTGAACTGCCTCCGGCAAGTGTTGAATCAGGCATTTAACTTTACCGTAAGAAAATGAATCTTGCTGAGACAGAGTAGTCATTTATCATTGGCAATACGAGCCTGTTGGGTGGCTGAGTAATAATTTTTCTGAAACGCTTGCGTTCAGATTCGTTTTCGTTATAATAACAAGTGTAAGTTTATTTTCAGGGCAGGGTGAAATTCCCGACCGGCGGTAAAGTCCGCGAGGCGTCAAGCTTGATCTGGTGAGATTCCAGAACCGACAGTAAAGTCTGGATGAGAGAAAATAATCATCGATGATTATTTGTCGCTCATTTTTTGTGAGCGATTTTTTCATTATCAAGCTCTGGTACAGAAAAAGGAGTGTCTATTATGACGAACAGAAGAACGCGAGCGATGATCCTTGTTGCCATCCTCACTGCATTTTCAGTAATTTTCATGGAGTTTTTACAATTCCCTATTATCCCCGCCTTTCCATTTTTAAAAGTGGATTTGTCGATTGTTCCCGTTATTATAGGGATGTATACCGTAGGGTTTACTGCAGGAGCAGGAGTTTTATTGCTTCGCAGTGTGATTCATCTATTTTTTGCGCACGACATTACAACATTGATTGGTTTGCCAATGAATATTATGGCGATGCTGATTTTTATTATTGGAATCTACATTTTCTCCAAAGATAGCAAGAAGATTGTAGGAAAAAATTTCTTTATCGGGAGTGTGGTAGGCGTCCTATCCTTAACGGTTATTGCAACGATTTTGAATGTCATCTATGCAATGCCACTCTATTCCGCATTAATGAATTTCACCCTTCCAACGTCCTATATTATTCAAGGGGTAATCCCGTTTAATTTGATTCAAGGGGTTATACTTGTGTTGGTTAGTGCAGTGATTTTGTTTGCTCTAAGACGGACGATCGAAATAGAAATGGTCAAATACAAACGTTAAGCAGTAGCGAACTCAAATAGGTTTGCAAGGCATATTCTTTGAAAAAAGGAATCCAGTTGACTATAATTTATTTTAGAAATGGAGGAATTTTAGAATGAAATATGCAAAAACAAAAGAAGTTTTAAATCAAGCGGTAGCGGATCTCTCAACGTTGAGTGCGTTGATTCACCAAATTCACTGGTACCTAAGAGGACCTGGGTTCTTAAAACTTCATCCTAAAATGGATGTTTATATGGATGATGTAAACGAGCAATTGGATGAGATTAGCGAACGCCTGATTACACTGGATGGAACACCTGTTTCCACATTGCGTGAGTTTGCGGACAAATCAAAAATTGAAATGTCAGTAGCAGATTGGTCTACTTCAACAGAAGTCCGCTTTAAAGAATTGATAAAAGCTATGCGTTATATGACGGAATTGTATCAAGAAGGACTTGATGCAAGTGACGAAGAAGGAGACGATGTAACAAACGGCATCTTTTCTGATGGACTTGCTTATTTTCAAAAAACATTATGGATGTTACAAGCCGAGCTAGGACTTGCACCTGAAATTGACGCTTAAAGACGAAGACTAAATTGACTCCCCCTGACGGTTAAACCGTTAGGGGGAGTTTTGATTTTGTAGGTCCCTCGATTCCAACTTGAAAAACTCGAGGACAAGTTTTTCGAAAATGGGTAAAAAAACACATCAGCCTGGAAATTGCTGATGTGTTTAAGATGATTTAAGATGAGTTCGACTAGACAGGTTTATTCTTCAAAACCGCGAGGGTTGTTCTTTTGCCAATTCCAAGAGCTTTGGCACATGTCTTCGAGATTGTATTTTGCGACCCATCCCAATTCAACTCGCGCTTTTTGAGGATCCGCATAGACAGTTTCTGCATCTCCCTGTCTCCGTGGGGCAAATTTATAATTGATGGTTAAGTCATTTGCATTTTCAAACGCCTTCACCATATCTAACACACTGTATCCGATTCCAGTTCCTAAGTTGTGCGTGTAAACACCTTGTTTTCCTTCCAAAAATTGGAGAGCTTTCAAGTGGCCTTCTGCCAAATCAAGAACGTGGATATAGTCACGTACAGCTGTTCCGTCAGGCGTATTATAGTCATTTCCGAAAATTTGCAACTGTTCTAATTTTCCAGAAGCAACTTGCGTAATAAATGGCATCAGGTTGTTTGGAATTCCTTTAGGATCTTCCCCAATCGTTCCACTCTCATGCGCACCGACTGGATTGAAGTAGCGAAGCAAAGAAATTGACCAAGTGTCATCGCTTACCGCAACGTCACGGAAGACTTGCTCAAGCATAAATTTCGTCTGACCATAAGGACTTAAGGCAAATGTTTTAGACTCTTCTGTTAAAGGAACAGTTTCAGGCATGCCGTAAACCGTTGCTGAGGAAGAAAAGACGATTTTTTTCACGTTAAATTCCAGCATCACTTCAAGAAGCAAGAAAGTTCCCGTCATATTATTGTGATAGTAGAAAAGAGGCTTTTGAACAGATTCCCCGACCGCTTTAAGTCCGGCAAAATGAATCACTGCGTCAATTTTGTTTTCCGAGAAAACTTTTACCACTCCAGGTTTATCTAAGATGTCTGTTTCATAGAATTTG
>JAITHN010000007.1 GCA_031279745.1 Streptococcaceae bacterium | reverse complement strand
AAGATGCGAAACGTATGGACATGTTCTCCATCTATGGGATTTATGCAGCGCTTGAAGCAGCTGAAATGAGTGGCTTAGATTTTGACAAAGAAGACATGAACCGCGTTGGTGTCATAGTCGGAAGTGGTATCGGGGGTCTCCCAACCATTCAGGATCAAGTGACACGTATGAATGAAAAAGGTATGAAACGTGTTGCTCCTCTCTTTGTTCCAATGGCGATTGTCAATATGGCTGCTGGAAACATTGCATTGAAATTGGGTGCAAAAGGAATTTGTACGTCTGTCGTTACGGCATGTGCTTCTGGAACAAACTCTATTGGAGATGCGTTTAGAAATATCAAACATGGATATAGCGATGTTATCTTTGCAGGAGGAAGTGAAGCGAGCATTTGTGAAATCGGAATTGCAGGTTTCGCTTCATTGACTGCATTAAGCAATACTGAAGATCCATTACGTGCAAGTATTCCATTTGACAAAGACAGAAATGGTTTTGTTATGGGAGAAGGTGCAGGAATCCTTGTTCTTGAAAGCCTTGAACATGCACAAGCTCGTGGGGCAAATATTCTTGCTGAAGTTGTTGGATATGGTGCAAATTGTGACGCTTATCACATGACAAGTCCAACGCCAGATGGAAGCGGGGCTGCAAAAGCGATGGAACTAGCCCTTGAAGAAGCGGGAATCACGCCGAATCAAGTTGGTTACATCAATGCGCATGGAACTTCTACCCAGGCAAATGAAAAAGGGGAATCTCAAGCGATTGAACGTGTATTTGGTACGGATGAGTTTACCAAAGTGACGTCAACGAAATCTCTTACGGGGCATCTCTTAGGAGCAGCCGGTGGGATTGAAGCAATTGCGACATTGCAATCCTTAGAAAACCAATTTATTCCAGCGACTCAAGGGACGAAAGAACTTGGTGAAGAAATCAACATCCATGTTGTGACCGGGACAGGAGTAGATCATTCATTCGATTATGCAATTAGCAATTCATTAGGTTTTGGTGGACATAATGCAGTAATTTGTTTGAAGAAATGGAGCGAAGAAGTATGAATATCCAAGGTGTAAAAGAATTAGTCGATCAGTTTGACAAATCAAGCTTGCGTGAATTTGATTTACGTAAAGGCGATTTCCAAATGTACTTATCCAAAAATGAAGGTGGACGCGTTGCTGCTCCAACATCTGTAACGGTTGCACCAGTAGCGGCTGCACCTGTTGTTGCTACAGCACCAGTTGCTTCGGCACCCGTTGCTGCGGCACCCGTTACGGATTCTGCTGTGGGAGCGTCAACTGAAACGGACGCATCCACTTCTACGGTAGTCGCAGAGGGTGAAGTCATTACTAGCCCAATCGTTGGAACAGTTTACTTGTCTCCAGCACCAGACAAACCACACTTTGTTCAAGTAGGCGACAGCGTTAGTGAAAACGATACATTATGTATTGTTGAAGCGATGAAGATGATGAACGAAATTCCTGCTGGACAAAGCGGAGTGATTACAGAAATCCTTATTGAAAATGAACAAGTCGTGGGTATTGGAGATCCATTGTTCCGCATTAAATAAGCATTTGTATCGTTTATTTTAAAAAGAGATGCAATGCACGAGCAATCTAAACATAGAAATGGAGACAAACATGTCAGTCATGGATATCAATGAAATCAAAGCAACAATTCCACACCGTTACCCTTTCCTTCTTCTCGATAGAATCGAAGAATTGGAAGCGGGTGTTAAAGTTGTAGCAAAGAAAAACGTTACAGCAAATGAAGAATTTTTCAACGGTCATTTTCCACAAGAACCAGTAATGCCAGGAGTATTAATTATTGAGGCATTGGCTCAAGCAGGTGCAGTTGCTTTGCTTGGAATGGACGAATTTAAAGGGAAAACAGCGTATTTTGGCGGGATCAACAATGCGAAGTTTAGAAAAAAAGTGGTTCCTGGAGATACTTTAATGCTTGAGGTAGAAATTATCAAAGTTAAAAAAGTTGCTGGGATTGGAAAAGGAACAGCATACGTAGATGGCAAGAAAGTTGCTGAAGCAGAATTGACATTTATGATTGGGTAAAATCATTTCACCAAAACATCCAAAAAAGGGGGAGTTTAAGTGTTTTCAAAAATATTAATTGCAAACCGTGGTGAAATTGCGGTTCGGATCATTCGAGCAGCAAGAGAACTTGGAATAAAAACGGTGGCGGTCTATTCAGAAGCAGATAAGGACGCCCTTCACACACAAATGGCGGATGAGGCCATCTGTGTAGGAGGAGTGAAATCCACAGATTCATATTTGAACGTAGTCAACATCTTGTCAGCTGCGATTGCGACGAAAGCTGAAGCGATCCACCCAGGATTTGGTTTCTTGAGTTAAAACTCAAAATTCTTAACCATGTGCGAAGAGCTTGGTATCAAATTTATAGGTCCAAGTGCCGACATCATGGACAAAATGGGAGATAAGATTAACGCCCGTAAGGAAATGATTGAAGCAGGTGTTCCCGTTATCCCTGGAAGTGACGGAGAAGTGCTTACGGTTGAAGATGCCATCGAAATTGCGGAAGGAATAGGTTTCCCCATCATGCTGAAAGCCTCAGCAGGTGGTGGAGGAAAAGGGATTCGGAAGGTGAAAACCGCTGAAGAACTTCCTTCCCTCTTCACAAACGCACAACAAGAAGCATTGAGTGCATTTGGAAATGGCGCAATGTATATTGAAAAAGTAATCTATCCTGCGCGTCACATCGAAGTACAAATTTTGGGTGATAGCTTCGGGAATGTATTGCACCTTGGAGAACGGGATTGCTCTTTGCAAAGAAATAACCAAAAAGTTTTGGAAGAGTCACCGTCCGTTGCCATTGGTCCAACGAAAAGAGCTGAGATTGGTGAAGCTGCACGTTTGGCAGCAAGCCATGTAGGCTATGAAAACGCTGGAACAATCGAGTTTCTTTATAAGGATGACAAATTCTACTTCATGGAAATGAATACCCGTGTGCAAGTAGAACATCCCGTTACGGAATTCGTCACTGGAGTGGATATTGTAAAAGAACAAATCCGCATTGCTGCTGGTGAAAAGTTAGAATTGAAGCAATCAGACATTGAGTTCAAAGGAGCAGCCATCGAATGCCGTATCAATGCAGAAAATCCACAATTCAACTTTGCGCCAAGTCCTGGAAAGATTGAAAAATTATTCCTCCCAAGTGGTGGACCAGGATTACGCGTTGACTCTGCAATGTATCAAGGATACACCATTCCCCACTACTACGATTCGATGATTGCAAAAATCATCGTTCACGGAGAAAATCGTTTTGAAGCATTGATGAAAATGCAACGCGCCCTTCTTGAATTCGAAGTGGAAGGTGTTGTGACCAATGCCGATTTCCAACTTGATTTAATCGCAGACGAATCCGTCATTTCTGGAGATTATTCAACTGCCTATTTGATGGAAGAATTCCTTCCAGCATGGCAAGCGAAAAACAAGAAATAAGCAATGGTAGAATGCTCAACGCCGTATTTTCTGTAGATGATTCAACAGCCTACAAGCTGGAAGAATTTCTTTCAGAATGGCAAGCGAAAACAAGAGATAGGCGAAGGTAGAACGCTCAAGCGTGTTTTCTGTAGATGATTCAACAGCCTACATGCTGGAGGAATTGCTTTCAGAATGGCATGAGAAAAACAAGAAATCGGCGGGGGAAGAACGCTCAAGCGTGTTTTCTGTAGATGATTCAACAGCCTACATGCTGGAGGAATTGCTTTCAGTAGGGCATGAGAAAATTAGATATCGGAGAGGGTAGAACGCTCAATCATGTTTACTCGGGTTTCAAGTATCTTGTCGATGAATGATCAATCTTCGGCTTTCATTTGATACGGAGTCTTACCTGAATGGGTTTGAGAAAGTGCTTGTCGACGTTATATCTGATACGGAGTGCTAACTGAATGCTAGAGAGAAATCGCTTGTGGCAGTTACGGCAGTTACATTGCAATTCTTGCAGAAGAATGTCTTTTTATCGCATGAAACAGCGCTCAAACAGCGCAAAATAAAAAAAGAATAGTGCTTGTAAGGATTTCAGTAAATGTTTACAAGCATTTTTCAATAAAAGTAGTAGAGGAATCAATTGAGTTTTACCCATGAATAACAGACGATATACGATATTCATTTGACTAAAACAACGATTCACTTTAAATGAAATATGGCATTATTTAAGAAAAAACAAGCATATATCCGAATCAACCCAAATAGAGATTTAAATACTACATCTCCAAAGGTTTTGCCAGATGTTCCTGACGAAATGTTTGCCAAATGTCCAAGCTGTAAGGAAGTTATCTACAATAAAGATTTAGGGGTAGAAAAAACCTGCCCGCATTGTGGATATAATTTCCGCTTACCTGCAATGGAAAGATTGGCAATTCTTGCGGATGAGGGCAGCTTTGAGGAATGGGACACTGGGATTCAGACGAAAGATCCGTTAGATTTCCCGAAATACAAGGAAAAATTAGCATTCACGAAAGAAAAAACTGGACTCGATGAGGCAGTATTGACTGGAGTTGCTACAATTGTAGGAAGAAAAATTGCCCTTGGAATTATGGATAGTAATTTCATCATGGGTTCTATGGGAACGGTTCTTGGAGAAAAGATAACACGTCTTTTTGAAAAGGCTACGGAAATGCAACTTCCGGTCGTCCTCTTTACAGCAAGTGGAGGAGCGAGAATGCAGGAAGGTGTAATGAGTTTGATGCAGATGGCAAAAATTTCTGCTGCGGTCAAACGCCATAGCAATGCTGGACTCTTATACTTAACCGTTTTAACCGATCCTACAACTGGAGGCGTGACAGCGAGTTTTGCAATGGAAGGGGACATTATCTTAGCTGAACCTCAAACCTTAATTGGTTTTGCAGGACGCCGTGTTATTGAGCAAACACTAAAGACTGAACTTCCTGAAGATTTTCAAAAAGCAGAGTTCCTTTTGGAGCATGGGTTTGTGGATGCAGTTGTGCCGAGAAATTGTTTGAAAGAGACAATTTCTTCAATTCTTACCCTTCATTTAACGAAAGGGGTGTGGAATAATGACTAAAACAGCAAAGGAAATTGTCCAACTTGCTCGTGACAAAGATCGCTTGACAAGCAGGGAATTCATTCAGTCCATTTTTTCTGAGTTTCATGAATTTCACGGAGATAGAAACTACGCAGATGACGAAGCTATCGTTGGTGGAATCGCGTCATTGGATGGCAACCCATTGACAGTTATCGGGATTCAAAAAGGTCATGATTTAAATGAAAACTTGCGCGTGAACTTTGGGCAACCGCATCCAGAAGGCTATCGAAAAGCCTTGCGTTTGATGAAGCAAGCTGAAAAGTTCAATCGTCCCATTGTCACTTTCATCAATACTGCCGGAGCTTTCTCTGGGATCGGTGCTGAAGAGCGGGGGCAGGGAGAAGCAATTGCGCGCAATCTTTATGAAATGAGCGACCTCAGCGTCCCAATTATCGCTATCATCATTGGCGAAGGTGGAAGTGGTGGTGCACTCGCGCTTGGAGTTGGTAATACAGTTTGGATGTTAG
>JAITHN010000021.1 GCA_031279745.1 Streptococcaceae bacterium | reverse complement strand
TTTTTCGTTCGATTTCTGTTTCCCACTTTGCCAGACCCACAGCTCCTCTAAAGACATGTTGTCCCCAAGCTTTTCCTTGGTCATGCCGTTCTTCAAATTCAAAGAATAAACACCTTTCTTCAACTCATAGTTTTCAAGAACAGTTGACTTGTCTTTTGCGTTTAGAAAAAGGAGAAGCATATTCATTTTACTTGCTCGCACTTTTTCTGGTGTAGGCGTCTCAATCCCACCTTGTGTAATTCCCACGTCTACAATTTTACTGGTTAAATTAGGCAAACTTAGGTCGCTATGCGCTTGGACGATTAAAAACCCTAGAATAACGAGGACCGCTCCCCAGTATTTTTTTAAATACCCAAATATCTTCAACTTATTTCTCCTCTTCTTTATCCTCTTCTTCATTCACCACTTTCAAAAACGCCTCTAACATTTTTTTCAATGAGTGAATAAATAGTTCTGTTTCTTCTTCCCCCAGGACCTCGAAGACCTTTTTTAAACGCTCGATTTTCTCTTCTTCAAATGCTTTCAGATGTGCTTTTCCTGCATCTGTTAGGAAGACGTGTATCTTTCTTCTATCTTCCTGGTCCATCTCTCGCCGAATCAAATTTCTCTTTTCAAGCGACCCCAAAACTTTTGCAATGCGCGCCGTTGAAACGCCAGTCAACTCGCTTATTTGCTTGGGAGAACTCTGCCCATTCGACTGATGAATCACTTTCAAAATAATCGGCTCGCCTTTTGATGAGCGATCCACACGCCTGAAAAATTCTCCGCGCTTGGTCGCAACTAATTTAAAAACCTCTTCTGCTGCTTTTTTTGAATCCATAGTCCCTCCAATCTTAAACACAAAATTGTTAACAACAAAACCGTTTCATTTATTTATATCTAACAGCATTAAATATAAACGAGATTTATCTTTTTGTCAACACTTCAACTCTAAACGTATTCCTTGATGCATTCCTCCTTGATATGTATCCATTTAAATGGTTCTCCTGCGAGTATCACTCTTCCCTTCCGCCGGCTTATCAGTCTGTTGGCGGGGGTTAACTTTTAGCGTTGTGAATTCTATGCTCAATCGGGCTGGTGGACAGGAGAATGCAAAAGAAAATGGACACCAATGAATTCCATGCCCGATCGTGCGGGTGGAGCATCCAACCCATTTTTCAAAGCAAAAGCGCATGCAAAAATGCATCTAGCCTAAAGTCTAAATGCATGCGTCATAAATGGTGGTTGCCTTTCATCTAACAGGCGTTCTTGATTACCAAGATGGATCATTGCTTTTGCTTGCGTTTCTCAGTTCCAACGTATAATCCCTCTTCGTTTGAATGAGGTTTTCTAGGAGCTGAAGGATGATAAAGAGAATGGCTCGATTTTCAAACTCCTCCCTGGTCTTTGGTAGCTCACTCTTTCGGTAATGTTCATAGGCCTCATGAACTTCTCTTAAAAGTTCTGTTCCATCATTTTGAACGGAAATATTCACGCTTATGGAATGGAAAATTGAAGCAATTTGGTCAAAATAGGTCTTCTCAACATCAATAGCATCCAAGCGTTCAATAATAATCGTAAGTAATTTGGCTTGGGTTAATCTCATCTGGAAAAAACGAATATAATAGTCGCTCTTCCGAATGAATTTGCGCTTTTCAAACGTTTGGGAGAGTTTGATATTTTCTTCAATAAACTGTCGGTATTCCTTACATTCCTTTGCCAGACGCTTTTCCTCATCATGATTGTTTAGCGACTGACTAATTTCTTGAAAAATATTCTTCATAATCAAATTCGTCTGCTCTTGATTTTTTTTCAGAATTTCTTCCGATTCATCTTTAGGCATGCAAAGATTGGCGATGAGCGCAATCCCCACTCCAACAACCATAAGGAGCGTTTCGTTTACTATCAGCTGAGGCGTGATTTCCTTAGCTAACAAGACGTGCGTCACAAGGACACTTGACACTACTATTCCATCTGTCATCCCAAGTCGCACGGAAATCGGAATAAATAAAAGAACAAAAATTCCAAAATCGATATAAGAATATCCAAAAACGGTAAAGATGAAACTGGAAAGCAATAAGGCTATAACTAAACTTAAAAATCGTTTTCCTCCATTGACAAATGTCGTCTTTGCTTCATTTGTGACGCTCAATATTGCTATCACACCTGCACTCACCCCATAATCTAAATGCAACCAATTTGCCACGGTCATTGCAAGCGTCGCACTAATCGCCGTCTTTATCGTTCGCAAGCCTATCTTTATTGGAAACTCCATATCCTTCCCCCTTCCATTGTAGTCTTATCATAACAAATGGCATTGAAAAATAACGAATTGAACTCCCCAAGATTTCGCGTGCGTATGGGTTGGTTGGATCATTGGACAGCCAGAATAGACTTAAAGTCCAACGACGTATCCATAAGTTGATGCGCTGAGGACAAAACGTGCAGTGCTCGAGGACAAAAAAACGCAGTGCTCTGCGGATTTTTTGTTTCCAACAGAACACTGCAACCGTCCCCATCAAAATTTTCCCTGTAAGCCAAACTGTCGATGCACCTACTTATTGAATCACAATGTTCCCATCTTCAACACCCACTCGAACAGTGGATTTTGGAAGGATGTTCCCCGCGATAATTTTTTTCGCAAGCGGCGTTTCAATCTCTTTTGTAATAAATCGTTTCAATGGTCTTGCACCGAAATTTGGATCATAGGCACTCTCCGCAATCCAAGTTTTCGCATCTTCCGAAAGAATCAACTCAATCTCTTGATTGACCAAGCGTTTTTGCAAAAGATCGAGCATCTTCGACACAATTCCTTTTACATTTTCTAAACTTAGTGGAGTGAACAGAATCGTATCATCAATCCGGTTCAAGAACTCTGGTTTAAAATGCATTTTCAGCATATTCAACACTTCGCTTTGGGTTGAATCTTCAATCGTTCCATCCTCTTTCACACCTTCCAACAACTGAAGAGAACCAATATTGCTTGTCATAATGAGAACGGTGTTTTTGAAATCCACAACCGTTCCTTTTGAATCGGTCAATCGACCATCATCTAAAACTTGCAATAAAATATTGAAGACATCAGGATGTGCTTTTTCAATCTCATCTAAGAGAATAATCGTATAAGGATTTCTGCGAACTGCCTCTGTCAATTGCCCGCCCTCATCATAACCTACATATCCAGGAGGAGCGCCAACAAGTCTAGAAACAGAGTGTTTTTCCATATATTCACTCATATCAATACGGACCATATGATCTTCTGAATCAAATAAATTCTCTGCGAGCGCTTTTGCAAGCTCCGTCTTCCCAACTCCAGTCGGTCCGAGGAAGAGGAAGCTTCCGAGTGGACGCGAAGGATCTTGCAATCCAGCACGACTTCTTAATACCGCGTCAACAACAGATTCTACTGCCTCGTCCTGCCCAATCACTCGTTCATGAATCGTACTTCCAAGTCGAAGAAGCTTTTCTCTATCTCCTTCGACTAATTTTTTAACTTGAATCCCTGTCAGACGCCCGACTACTTCCGCAATCTCTTCTTCTGTAACGGCTTCTTGAACGAGAGAAAGCCCTGAATGTTTATCTGATCGTTCGATTTGTGAGAGCTCTTTTTCCAATTCCGGAATGCGCCCGTGACGAAGAATCGCTGCACGTTCTAAGTCATAATTATTTTCAGCATCCTCCAACTCATGGCGAAGCTGTTCCAATTCTGCACGCTTCTTACTTAAGAGGTTAACCTCTTCTTTTTCCGTTTCCCATCTCATCTTTAAGAGATTCGTTTCTTCACGAAGATTCGCTAACTCTTCTTGCAAAAGCCCTAAGCGTTTTTTCGATGCATCATCCGATTCTTTTTTTAGTGCCGCTTCTTCGATTTCTAATTGCATCAATCTCCTCGTTGCTTGATCAAGCTCTGTTGGAGAAGAATTTAATTCTACTCGAATGGTCGCACTCGCCTCATCCACCAAATCAATCGCTTTGTCCGGCAAAAATCG
>JAITHN010000124.1 GCA_031279745.1 Streptococcaceae bacterium | reverse complement strand
TCCATCACTTCATCCATGGTGAGCCCATTTGGACTCGTGAGCGAAAAAGGGAATTTATCCAAAACATCTCTTTTTGAAAGAGGGCTGCTCACCATGCAGGACGAAAGTTCTATGCTTGTTGCGCCAACGTTAAAGAT
The DNA here is from genome assembly GCA_031279745.1 of Streptococcaceae bacterium. Lineage (GTDB taxonomy): Bacteria > Bacillota > Bacilli > Lactobacillales > Streptococcaceae > Pilibacter. The sequence continues at coordinate 2,951 of JAITHN010000124.1, read as the reverse complement.
TGAACCGCATCATCAAGTATTGGATGCTTGTGCTGCTCCAGGAGGAAAAACGACGCATATTGCCTTGTTCCTCGATAGTGAAAAGGGTGGAAAAGTTACCGCGCTTGATATTTATGAACATAAGATTAAGCTGATTGATGAAAATGTCGCACGTCTCAAAATGGAAGATCGTGTGGAGACTGTTTTGGGGGACGCAACTGAGGTTCATCAGACCTTCCCAAGAGAGAGTTTTGATCGAATTCTTGTAGATGCACCATGTAGCGGACTTGGGTTGATGAGAAGAAAGCCAGATATAAAATATACGAAAGAGTATCAAGATTTTTCTGGGTTACAAAAGATTCAACTAGATATTTTGGAGAGTGTTTCGACTTGTCTAAAGAAAAACGGTATAATCACTTATAGCACGTGTACAATTTTGGAAGAAGAAAACCAAGTTGTCGTAAACAAATTCCTTTCTAAGCATCCAGAATTTGTTTTAGAGGAAGTTTTCGTTCCTAAAAGTGTTCAAAAGCTAGTGAAAGATGGGGTTGTCCAAATCCTTCCCCATCATTTTTCGACAGATGGATTTTTCATTAGCTGTTTGAGAAAACAAAAGTAACATAGGAGTAAGGTATGCAGATTTATCACATGAGCGACATCGGAAAGAAAAGAACGACCAATCAGGATTTCGCAGAAGTGTTTGTCAATAAGGCGGATGCAACCCTAGCTTTATTAGCAGACGGCATGGGCGGTCATCGAGCGGGAGACGTTGCGAGCAAAAAGACCGTGAAGATTTTAGGTGAAATGTGGTCAAACACTGATTTTTCTACGCCACACGAAGTAGAAAAATGGATGGAAAAAAATATTCAAGCAATCAACGAGCGCATTTATAACGAAGGACAAGAGAACGAGGAATACTTCGGTATGGGGACGACGCTTATTGCTGTTGCAATCTTTTATGGTTCGTTCGTTCTTGCGCATGTTGGAGATTCCAGAGCGTATGCAATCAGAGCAGGAGAGATGGTTCAAATTACGGAAGATCATTCATTAGTCAATGAATTGGTGAAGCGTGGAGAATTGACAGAGGTCGAGGCGATTGATCACCCAAGGAAAAATATATTGACTAGAACGATTGGGATGCCAGGTGTTGTTCAGGTGGACGTGACGAACCAAAGAATTGAAGCGAATGATACACTTCTCTTGGCAAGTGATGGTCTGACAAACATGGTTGATGACCAGCATATTTTAAGCATTCTCTCAAAGAAACAATCCGTCAAAGAAACAACGGAAGAGTTGTTGAATACTGCAAATGCTAACGGCGGTCTTGATAATATTACCGTCCTTCTTATTCGCTTTAATAAGGAGGGAGAAAATGATTGAGATTGGAATGATTTTCAACCGTAGATATAAAATTATGGGTGCCATCGGCTCTGGGGGAATGGCAAACGTATTCCTCGCTCATGATTTGATACTGGATCGTGATGTTGCGATTAAAGTACTGCGTCTAAACTTTCAAAATGATCCGATTGCAACACGGCGGTTTCAAAGAGAAGCGCTAGCAGCAAGTGAGCTCGTCCATCCAAATGTTGTCAGTGTTTACGATGTTGGAGAAGAGGGCGGCGTTCAGTATCTCGTAATGGAATATGTGAAAGGGATGGATCTTAAAAAGTACATTCAAAAGAACCACCCAATTCCAAATGTTCGCGTTGTAGAAATTATGAAACAAATTTTATCAGCAATGAGCTTGGCTCATGCTCATAGAATTATTCACAGAGACTTAAAACCACAAAATATTTTAGTCGATGAAGAAGGAAATGTGAAGATCACGGATTTTGGGATTGCGATTGCTTTTGCTGAAACCGCTCTAACACAAACCAATTCGATGATGGGGAGTGTGCATTATCTCTCTCCAGAACAAGCTCGTGGCGCCATGGCGACCAATCGAAGCGATATATATGCGATAGGAATAATTCTTTACGAATTATTGACGGGAACAATTCCGTTTGACGGGGACAGTGCGGTAACGATTGCCCTTAAACATTTTCAGGAAGAGTTGCCAAGCATTCGTAATCAAAACCCTTCAGTTCCGCAATCTTTGGAGAATGTTGCGCTAATTGCAACGAGCAAAGAAGCGCAAAATCGTTACGCTTCTGCAAAAGAAATGATCGACGACCTTTCTACTGCACTGGACGAGTCTAGATTTAATGAAGAGAAGGTTTCATTTGTCGACAAGATAGATCAGTCGCAAACACAAGTGATTGAGCCTATTAATCCAACAATTGTATCATCAAAAATTCCGCAAATAGACAGAGACTCAACGCAAAGTTTGAAAGATTCAAATGATTCAAATCGACCTCGAAAGGGCAAGAAACGAATTTTGATTCCTCTCTTTATGGTTCTCGTTCTTGGTGGGTTGTTTGCCGCACTCTACATGTTAGCTCCGAAGGAAGTTAAGATTCCTGATTTGGCTGGGAAATCCGAAGCAGAAGCGATCAAAGTCATTGAATCTCTGAACTTAAGAGTGGGCGAAATTAAAGAAACAGAAAGTGAAACGATCAAAAAAGGCGATGTTGTAAAAACAGATCCGTTGAAAAATACAAAGGTGAAAGCCGATCGAGAAATCGATATATTTATTTCATCTGGGACGACCAAATTGGAAATGGAAGATTTTGTCGGCAAAAACTATGACGATGCTGTAGAAGAGCTTCAAGAATTTGGATATAAATCTGAACTCCTGAAAAAGAAAGAGGAGTCGAGTGAAACGATTCCAAGCGGTCAAGTCATTGGACAATCGATTAAACCAGGAGACTATGTAGATCCGAACAACGATGAGTTGGTATTGACGGTATCGAGCGGTTCATATGGGAAAGAAATTGCCGACTACACGGGAATGACTGAACAAGGGGCAGAAGATGCGCTTCTAGCACTCGGGTTCAAACCAGACCAGATCGAGAAAAAAGAAGAGGAAACTA
>JAITHN010000107.1 GCA_031279745.1 Streptococcaceae bacterium | reverse complement strand
AGTCGTTTTGAAGTTTCGTCTGGCGCTTCATCTTCGAAATCAGCATACACTTCAACATCTAAGAAACCAGCAGATTCTAGCATAAATTGATATTGCTCAATCGAATATGTCCGCTCCTCATGCTGCTCATCCACCCGGTAAAATTTCTCTTCGTCATCCTTCACGAAAAAGGTGAGCTCATGGGTAATAGAGTGCTCCTTCTCCCCTTTAAAGCTATCCCATAAAAACGCATAGTCTTCTTCATTCACGTGATAGCTATAATTTGGAAACACTTCATCTATTTGAAAAATGGAATGCACATCGAATAAAAAAGTACCATCCTCTTCTAAAACGCGGTAAACCTCATCAAATACTTGTTGAATTTCCTGACGCCCACGCATATAACAGATGGAGTCTGAAAAGCAGGTGACGACCTGATAACGCCCAACCTCTGAAAGGTCGAGCATATTGCCTTCTACCCATGTGACAAACACATTGTTTTCAACCCCGCGATTGTATGCCATCATCAACATTTCTTCGGAAAGGTCAAGTCCCGTTACATTGAAACCACTCTTGGCAAATTCAACTGCAAGTGCCCCTGTTCCACATGCCAATTCTAATAATTCGGTTTTTCCTCCCAAAAGATGTCTTTTGGAAAATGAAAGCCATCGCTCATAAAGCGATTCATCCATGACCTCGTCATAGATGAAAGCAAACTGTGTGTAATTCTCCATATTTATGCCTGTGTGACCATGGAATTGAGGTCTACTAACGGTGCATCAAACCAAAGTTTTTCTAAGTTGTAATAGCTACGCTCTTCTTCAGTGAAAATGTGGACAATGACATCTTTTAAGTCTATGAGAATCCATTTCCCTCCGCGACCTTCCACTTGTTTGATTTCTACCCCATTTTCCTTCGCTTTATCCACCACTTCGTCTACAATGGCGTTGATTTGGCGCTCACTGTGGCCGTGCGTGATGACAAAATAGTCCGCCAAAAGCGAAATTTCCCTCACGTCCAAAGCCATCATATCTACTGCAAGTTTGCTATCTGCAGCCTTTACTACTAATTCAAGTATTTCTTCGCTGTTCATATTTTCCCCATTCTTTGTTTTTTTCATCGTATTTGAACGATTGCTTAACGTTTGGAATTTCCTACAACTCCATTTACACCTAACTCTCTATTCGCGCCTCGATTGAAATTCAAAACTCCTTATCCAAGCGAATTTTGAACATTCATTTCACAACGGTGGCATTGTACGTTTCAATCGTCAACGGATAAATGCGCACCTTTTGATTGATCAGGTAGGAAAGAGTGTGTTCGGTTTCAAATGCAACGGCCTCATCTAAATCAAGTTTCGCAATCCTTCTCGCCTCTTCAACGACTGGAAATGATCGCCCCTCTTCAATATAATCCGCCACATAAAGGATTTTATCGAGCTGGCTCATCTCGGCAGACCCCGTCGTATGCACGGAAACAGCGTGTAGAATTTCAGCATCGTGAATCCCTAACTCTTGTTGAATGAATTCGACGCCTACCACTCCATGCCAAATGTTGTTCCCAAAAGGAATCAAGGAGGAATCATACCCTTTTTCATCAATCATTTTCAAAAATTCCGCATCGCTTCGCTCTTTTGCATAGTCATGCACGAGTGCCGCAATAGAGGCTTTTTCCTCGTCAAATGAAACTTGCTTTGCCAATTGAATGGCCGCCTTTTCCACGCCTAGCACATGGTGGAATCGCTTTTCTGACATGGATTTTTGGACGAGTCCGAGTAACTCCTCCCTCGTTCCAAAAAATAAGTTTTGTTTGTACTCCATCTAATTCACCTACGCTTGTCATTTCAGTATTACTCTTGACTGTACAACCCATTTTCTTCAATATAATCCAAGACAGATTTTGGAAGAAGGAAATTTGGCTGAATATTTTGGGCTATCATTTCACGGATTTCCGAACTTGAAACATCCATCTCAGGTAAATCCACCCAGATTAATGGATAGGGAGATTCGGAGGCGGTGTTTGGACGCTTCACTGCGACAAACTGCACCATTTCAACTAGCTCATCAATTCTGTGCCATTTTGGTAAATATTCGACCATGTCTCCGCCAATAATAAAAAAATAGTTGACTTCAGGGTTTAATTCTTTCAACAAACGCACGGTATCAAATGTGAAACTCTTTCCTCCACGGAAAATTTCTATCCTTTCAATTCCAATATTCGGATGATCAAGGGTTGCCAACTCCAACATCTTTAAGCGAATTGTTGCTGAAATTGTCTCTTTTTTATCCACATGAGGGGGTTGAGATTCCGGCATCAAGTAGACCTCATCTAAGTTCAGTCGCTGTTGAATTTGATCAGCAATAAAGAGATGTGCAAAATGGATTGGATTGAAATTTCCGCCAAGCAAGCCTACATTTTTCGACCTTTCTACGATTTTGAATAGAAAAGGAGAAGTCTCATCTCTCAAAAGCGGTGAAGATTCTTGAACGGTGAACTCCCTGTGTTGTTCATAGTCCAATTCCTTGCTTCCTTTTTCCTTTTTCAAATTAAATCCCTTTCACTTCTTTTGATAGAACACGGTATTTTTCTTTCGTTGAAGTCTTGAAAAGAACGAGTGTCCGCCCAATAATTTGAACAAACTCAACTCCAATTTGCTCTTCAAGAATTCTAGCTACATCCTTAGCCTCTTCATCCGTGTTTTGCAAAAGGCTCACTTTGATCAACTCGCGTCTATCTAAAGCAGCACGTATTCCAGATTTTATCTCATCGTTTAATCCACCTTTTCCAATTTGGTAAATCGGCGTTAAATGATGCGCTCTACTCTTTAAGTAACTCTTCTGTTTTCCTCTTAATTCCATGTTTTCTCACTTTCGAATACTATAAATTTGTTTCATGATAACCGCTACTAATAGGCAAAAAATGCTAGGAACGAATGTTAAAGCACCAATAAATAAA
>JAITHN010000089.1 GCA_031279745.1 Streptococcaceae bacterium | reverse complement strand
AAAGCATCTAATTGTGCCTTCGTCAAATAGTCTTTATGAATCACGACTTGATACGTATATTCATCCATCCAACGGTCGGTTGCCGTGAAGAACCCTTTTTTCCCGACTTTATCTCCCCAGCTGTTTTCCACTTTCCAACGTTTGATAACCCCATCCACTACATCCACTCCCGTGAGCACCATGGCGTGTGTCATCATTGACTCCCCGTAGTCCAGTCGTTTTTCTTTCCCAAGATTGAATTCCATTTCAAAAACTTCATTTACTTCATAAAGTCCTAAATCCATGACTCCAGTTTCGCGGTCACTCATTTGACCAACATCACAGCCAAACCAAACGGACTCCCCGTTTTCTAGTTGGTGATGTGCGAGAGCCTTCACTTCTTCCATCGGCAAGTTCAAGTATTTCACAACGTGTCCACCGACCACATTCCCCAGCAATTCAACTGTATACGTTTTTCCGTACGGTTTATCTTTTGTTGGTGAATTGATAATTGAAACGTAATCTCGCAAATTTAATCCTACGTATTTTTCGTAGAATTCAGTTGGAGAAATACCGGATTCCCTATGATATTCTTTTTCAGAATCACGATATTCAAAATCAAATCTGTCTGGAGGAGTTCCCAAGGTGATACTTAACATACGGTAAATGTCTTCCATCATCCCGTTTCTAGCTTCCAAAATACTTTCTTCACTTGCATTGTTCGCCACCATCTCTCTAAGAACGTGGGCTTGTCTACGCAAATATTTATTCAAATAATGATTCAATCCACGTGAGTTTTCACTGGAAACCGTCTCTGGATAAACTGATTTTGGAACTACGCCATATTTTTCAAAGATTGAAACGAGCATATCCCATTGACCGCCGTCTTGTTGAGGAGTATTTAATAAAAAGGCAACTTTTCTATCCGTCAAATCCAAGTCGCTCGTTTTTAAGATGCTTTCTAAAAACCAATTGCTTTTTTCATATTTATCCCAAAAGAACGTGTAGGCTTGAGAAAGCTCAAAATCTTTCAATTTATACGTGTGAATGAGTTTATGACGGAATGTATTCAACGCGGCAAACATCCAACATCTTCCTGTTGCTTTTTGGTTGGCAACGTCCCCCGTCTCCAAATCCACTGAAAAAATGGGTGGATTTGCTAGTACACGTTGACGGTTATTCGTCGCTTTACGAATTCCATTTGTCGTTACTGCGTTTTCACGCATTTTGTAATTAATGTTTTCTAAGTATCTGAGGCGAACCTGTTCTGTTATTTTTTTATCTAATTCCATGTATTCCTCCATGCACATTGTCTATGCTTCCATATATTCTTACAATTAGTTATTTTAGTATTTTTTTCAAATATTGACCCGTGTAACTTTTTTTCGTTTTTGACACTTTTTCTGGCGTTCCGACAACAAGTATTTCTCCACCTCGTTCTCCACCTTCAGGTCCTAAGTCAATAATATGATCGGCACATTTTATGACATCTAGATTATGCTCAATCACAAGTACCGTGTTCCCTTTTTCTACTAGTCTGTCCAAGACTCCCAAAAGATGGCGAATATCTTCGGTGTGGAGGCCAGTCGTTGGCTCATCCAGAATGTAAAAGTTCTTCCCATTGCTTATTTTATGCAGCTCGCTCGCCAATTTCATCCGCTGAGCCTCTCCACCTGACAAAGTCGTGGCAGGCTGTCCAAGTGTGACATAGCCCAATCCAACATCTACAATTGTTTGGAGCTTCCGATGGATTTTCGGAATGTGCTCGAAGAATTTCAATGCATCTTCAACAGTCATTTCCAAAACATCCGCAATCGTTTTCTCTTTATAATGCACTTCAAGCGTTTCCGAATTGTAGCGCTTTCCATGACAAACTTCACATGCGACGTATACATCTGGAAGGAAGTTCATCTCAATCTTAATAATTCCGTCGCCCTTACAGGCTTCACAACGTCCACCTTTCACATTAAAAGAAAAACGTCCTTTCTTATACCCACGAATTTTCGCTTCATTTGTTTGCGTGAATAAATCACGAACATCATCAAACACACTTGTATAGGTTGCAGGGTTACTTCTAGGCGTTCTTCCAATCGGACTCTGGTCGATGACGACTAGTTTTTCAATCGTTTCATAGCCAGTTAAGGAAGTATGTTTTCCTGGTTTATCCGTTGACCTACCTATTTTTGCTGCCAGACCTTTTTTCAAAATCTGATTGACAAGCGTTGATTTTCCACTTCCTGAAACTCCTGTTACCGCACAGAAGATGCCGAGAGGAAATTTGACATTGACGTTTTTTAAATTGTTTTCACTTCCGCCTTTCAGAACGATTGCTTCGCCATTTCCTTTTCTACGCTCTTTCGGAATAGGGATTTCCATTTTTCCTGAAAGATATTGACCTGTTAGTGAATTGGGGTCATTTGCAACCTCTTGAGGCGTCCCCGCTGAAACGACTCTCCCCCCATCTTTTCCTGCCTTAGGCCCAATATCTATGAGGTAATCACTCGCCATCATCGTGTCATGGTCATGCTCAACAACGATTAATGTATTACCCAAATCACGCATTTTTTTCAAACTTTCAATCAAGCGATCGTTATCCCTTTGATGAAGCCCGATAGAAGGCTCGTCCAAAATATAGAGAACTCCTGAGAGATTGGATCCTATTTGAGTGGCTAGTCGAATCCGCTGCGCTTCCCCACCCGAAAGCGTGCCCGCGCTTCTTGAAAGAGAAAGATAGTCCAATCCTACATTTTTCAAGAAGGATAGACGTTCTCTCACTTCTTTTAAAATGGGTTTTGCAATCACCGTTTCTTTTTCAGAAAGATTCATTACTTCAAAGAATTCTAGCGCTTTTTCAACGGAAAGGCTGGAAACCGAAGAAATGTCTTCCTCTTTTATTTTGACACTGAGTGCTTGTGGGTTGAGCCTTTTCCCCCCACATGTTTCACAAGGAAGCTCAGTCATATACTTTCTCATGGAATTCCTGATGAAATCACTCGTCGTTTCATGAAATCTTCGGTGAATCTGATGTACCACCCCTTCAAAAAGAATCACTCTATCTGTAAGACCAAATCCCCCTTGATATCGGAAACGGAAGGTTTCACCATTTCCACGTAGAACGACTTGTTGGGTTTCCTCAGACAACTTGTTCCATGGGATGTCTAAATCAATCTTGAATTCTTCAGCCGCTTGTTCCAGCATGGTATAACCGTATTCACTTACAGTACTCGCCCATGGTACAATCGCGCCTTCTCGAAGTGTGAGTGTGTCATCAGGAATAATCAAATCTAAGTCAATGGATAGTTTCGCACCAAGTCCATCACAAGTCGGGCAGGCACCATACGGTGCATTGAAACTAAAGAGACGAGGCTCCAACTCTCCAACCGTAAACCCGCAAATCGGGCAAGAAAAATGCTCGCTAAAAATCATTTCTTCCCCGTCAATCACTTGGATTTTCACATAGCCATCTGCAAGCCTTGTTGCTGCCTCGACGGAATCAAAGAGACGACTTCTTACACCGTCTTTTAATACAATCCTGTCAATGACGATTTCAATCGTATGCTTCTTATTCTTCTCTAGCTCTGGAGCTTCTTCTACATCATAGATTTCGCCGTCCACACGCATGCGAACATACCCTTCTTTTTGGATGAGCTCATAGACTTTCTTATGCTGTCCTTTTTTACTCTGCACGATGGGGGCTAGAACCTGTAATTTGCTCTTTTCAGGCAATTCCAAAATCTTCTCTACCATCGTTTCAATCGATTGTGAAGTAATCAAGGTGCCGTCATTTGGACAGATGGGATGACCCACTCTCGCATAGAGAAGACGAAGATAGTCGTTTATTTCTGTGACTGTCCCGACCGTCGACCGGGGATTATGACTGGTTGTCTTTTGATCGATGGAAATCGCCGGTGACAACCCTTCAATGCTGTCCACATCTGGTTTGTCCATGTTCCCCAAGAATTGACGCGCATAGGAGCTTAGACTTTCCACATAGCGCCTCTGCCCTTCTGCATAAAGCGTGTCGAAGGCAAGGGAACTCTTCCCGCTCCCAGAAAGTCCGGTTAAAACAACCATCTTGTCTCTTGGAATTTCCACATTTATATTTTGTAAATTGTGGACGCGTGCACCGCGAACCACTATTTTTTCATTTGCCATAGTTTTCCTTTCTCTATCGAAATGGAGGGGGAGACTTGCCATAAGGCTTTAGCCGAAGTGGACGCAAGGCTTAATCCGAAGGGGTCGTAAGGCCTGCTCCTAAGGGGTCGTAAGGCTTGAAGCCAGAACATTCCCATGCCGAGTCCCGTGAACTGCTCCCTACTTATTGCTCACGGGCGACAAGACTGAATGAGTTAAAGACTTTTCAATTCTAGTATTGTATCACGTAATAGAGCTGCTTTTTCAAAGTCAAGATCTTTTGCAGCTTGTTTCATTTCATTTTCCAAATTATCCAACATCTCTGTCTTTTTCGCTTTGGTGAGTTTGGCGAATTTTGCAACCGTATCAATCTCAACACTTTGCTTGGATATTGAGTCTTTCTTTTGTTTTCCGATGGAAATCAAATCTCGAATTTCTTTTTTGATGGTCTTTGGAACAATTCCGTGTTCGGTGTTGTATTCAATCTGAATGGCACGTCTTCTCGAAGTTTCATCCATTGCTTTCTTCATGGAATCGGTTATTTTATCCGCATACATGATGACTTTCCCATGCTCATTTCTAGCAGCACGTCCGATCGTTTGAACGAGGGAGCGTTCACTTCTTAAAAATCCTTCTTTGTCTGCATCTAAAATCGCCACGAGAGAAACTTCCGGAACATCCAATCCTTCTCTTAGCAAGTTAATTCCTACAAGAACATCAAAAACGCCTAGTCGCAAATCACGGATGATTTCCGTTCTTTCTAAAGTTTTGATATCGCTGTGCAAATATTTGACCTTGACGCCCATTTCCTTGAAATAATCCGTTAAATCTTCGGACATCTTTTTCGTCAATGTGGTGACGAACACACGCTCGCCCTTTTCAGCTCTATCATTGATTTCTCCAAGCAAATCATCAATCTGCCCCATAATAGGCCGAATTTCAATCTCTGGATCCAAAAGACCAGTCGGACGAATGATTTGTTCAATCACGGTATCTGTTTGTTCCGCTTCATATTGTCCTGGAGTTGCTGAAACATAAACGATTTGATTGACATGTTTTTCGAATTCTTCTAGGCGAAGAGGTCTGTTATCTAATGCGGAAGGAAGACGGAAGCCATAGTTGACGAGCATTTCTTTTCTTGCCCTATCCCCATTGTACATGCCTCGAATCTGTGGC
>JAITHN010000067.1 GCA_031279745.1 Streptococcaceae bacterium | reverse complement strand
TTGATTTTTGGAAAATTCATGAGAGAAAGACGGCTGTTTTTTGCAAGTTGCTGAATAAATTTTTTGCGATTTTTTCCTTTGGTGGATAATTCACCATAACGAACCATAATTTCTGTATATTTCATTTCACTACCTATTAATCTTTTCAAATTTTTTCAATAAATGGTTAAGGACGACCATAAATTCTTCTGCCTCTGCCATCGTATTCTCCACATCTAGTGAGAGGCGGATGGCTGTCTGAGCCACTTCCTTCTTTACGCCCATCGAAAACAATGTGGAAGATGAATCTACCTTTTTGCTGCTACATGCACTTGTTGTGCTTGTAATGATCTCTTTTTCTTCAAGTGCATGAACGAGGACTTCACCACGCACGCCTCTGATTCCAAAGGTCAAAATATGCGGTGCAAAATTTTCATTTGCTTCAGTGAACAGCCGTATTTCGCCATATCCACTTAACGCTTGAATGAGGTAATCTCGTATTCTACTCTTATACGCTTCCTTTTCTTGATTTTTTTCCATATATAGGCGTAGTGCCTTTGCCATGGAAACGATGGCGGGCACATTTTCAGTAGAAGATCGCTTGTTCATTTCTTGGCCACCACCGGTTAGTAAGGGTGCAATGCGTCTTCCTTTTTTCGCATAGATGAATCCAACACCACGAGGCGCATGAAACTTATGTCCTGAAAAGACGGCAAAGTCAACTCGGTCGGTTATATAATCGACAAAAGGAATTTTCCCAATTGCCTGAACGGCATCAACATGGAAATGGATGGTTGGATAGTCCTTTAAAATTTCGCCAATCTCACGAATGGGCTGAATACTTCCTATCTCATTGTTAACAGCCATAACTGAAACGAGAATGGTGTCTTTCCGTAAGAGCCGCTTGAAATCCTCTAAAATGACAAATCCGCGTGCATCCACAGGAATGAACTCCACTTCAAACCCAAGAGAAGAGAGCTGATTTGCTGTTTCGTACACAGCCGGGTGTTCTATTTGAGAAAGAAGAATGTGTTTCCCAAATTGACGTTTTTCAATGGCTGTTCCTTTCATCACCCAGTTGTCCCCTTCTGTTCCTCCAGAGGTGAAGAAAATTTCTTCTGGTGATACGTCTAAAGTATCTGCGACTTGTGACCTGGCTTGAGAGAGTAAACGATAGCTCTGAGAGCCTAAATAATGGAGACTTGATGGATTTCCGATAATCCGCTGAGAAGTTCTAATATAGGAATCCAATGCTTGTGGATAAATGGCTGTGGTAGCGCTATTGTCAAAGTAAATCATAGCTCTCCTTTCATTTGCCTTATCATATCGTATTTGCTAAAAAATTGAAACTTAGCTTATAATTTCTTTAGGAATCGAATGTTCGGTTAGATAAGTGAGGGTTTTATGATTTTATTAAATGGGAATGATTTAGCGAGATATTTTGGGAGCGACGTGCTTTTCGAAAATATTCAAATAGAAATTCAAGATGATTCAAGAATCGGGTTGGTTGGTAGAAATGGAGCAGGAAAGAGTACGTTATTGAAAATTCTTTGTGGAATTGAAGAAGCGGATGCTGGGAAAATTAGCATGAAACGTGGAATCAAGCTAGGGTATTTAGCACAGAACACACAATTGCAAAGCTCTGAAACGGTATGGAAGGAGATGATCAAATCTTTCTTACCGCTCATGAAGATGGAAGAAAGAATGCGCGATCTAGAGTTAGTGCTTGGGATTGATTCTGAAAATCAAGAAAGTGTGTTAAAAGAATACGATCAGCTACAACATGATTTTAAAGAGCAAAATGGGTATGGTTTTGAATCTGAGACGAGGAGTGTATTGCACGGGTTTCGCTTTGATGAAAGTTACTATGGAAAGAAGATAAGCGAACTATCAGGAGGGCAGCGAACGAGACTCGCAATGGCTAAGCTTCTCTTGGAAAAACCAGAAGTTTTAGTTCTAGATGAACCGACAAATCATTTGGATATAGAAACGCTCACGTGGCTTGAAACGTACTTGCAAGGCTATAAAGGCGGATTGTTAATCGTAAGTCATGACCGCTATTTCTTGGATAAGGTGACGAAAACAACGCTTGAACTTTCGAGAAGACGATTGAAAAAATATCAAGGAAATTACTCGAAGTATTTGCAATTAAAAGCAAAGGAATATGAAAACGAATTAAAAGAATTCGAAAAACAGCAAACGGAAATTGCAAAACTAGAAGATTTCGTAAATCGCAATTTGGCAAGACAGAGTACAACAAAACGGGCGCAGAGTCGTCGAAAACAACTTGAAAAGATGGAAGTGCTCGAAACTCCGCAAGGTGATGAAAAAAGCGTACATTTTGGTTTCTATCCAAATCGAATTTCTGGCAATGTCGTCTTAACCATTGAAGGTGCAGATGTCGGCTATGTTGATGTGCTATCTGAAAACATTCAGATGGATATTCGAAGAAAAGAAGCCATCGCCTTGGTGGGACCAAATGGAGTAGGTAAATCAACACTACTGAAATCAATAGTTGGAGAGATTCCATTTCTAAAAGGAAAGGCTACGCTTGGAACCAATGTGGATATAGGGTATTACGATCAAGAGCAATCGAATTTATCAGGCACAAAAACAGTATTAAAAGAGGTTTGGGATGAGCATCCAACCGTTCCTGAAAAAGAAATCCGCACTCTTCTAGGAGGATTTCTCTTTACGAAAGGGGATGTTGAAAAGACAATTCCTCTCCTTTCTGGAGGGGAGAAAGCGCGTGTAGCCCTAGCAAAACTTTCGATGGAGGCGGACAACTTCCTCATATTGGATGAACCGACCAACCATTTGGATATTGACAATAAAGAGGTTTTAGAGAACGCGTTGATTGATTTCGAAGGCACGCTACTCTTCGTAAGTCATGACCGATATTTCATCAATCGCATTGCAACGAAGGTCGTTGAACTCTCAGAAGAAGGTGGGAAAACCTATCTTGGAGACTATGATTATTATCTAGAGAAAAAAGAAGAAGAACGTCTGATTGAGGAGTTGGAAGGCGAAAATAAAAAGGACGAAAAAGCGAATTCCAGCAATTTTGATAGTTATAAGCAATCAAAAGAAGATCAAAAAAAGATTCGCTCCATCAAAAGAAGCATTGAAAAACTTGAAGATGAAATGGCTATACTGGAAGAAGAGCTTCAAGAAGTAAACAAAGGTCTAGAAGAAGCAAGCATGCGGAACCACTTGGATGAGATTACAAAACTCCACTTGCGCGAACAGGAGATTCAGGAACAATTAAACGTAAAAATGGAAGCGTGGGAAACGGAGAGCTTGAAGCTTGACGAATAGGCAGAACATTAACGACAAGCTAATGTGAGAACGACTTTGGAAAAACTGCTACAGATGAACCTTGAGGTTGTGGCAATGGAAATTGAATGAATACGGAAGGGACCTGCAGATTTGTCGAATCAAATCCTGCAGGTCCCTGTCTTATTTTTTAAACGAGATGAAACTTGATTTAGGTCGCATAAAGGTAAACCCTTCGCCAATGGCTTCATGGACATTAATGACAGAGATGAATGCCTTTGAATCTATTTCTTCGAGGATCATCCGCTTGACCGTCATAATTTCTCTAGGGCTTAACACGACATAGACGATTTTCTTATCCACATTTGAATAAGCACCTTCGCCATGTAAAAAAGTTGCTCCTCTTGATAGCCTTTGCATGATTTCATCTGCAACGAGCTGGCTATGGTCTGTAATAATAAGCATTCCACGAACAGTATACCCGCCGCTTGTTACAGAATCGACCACCTTTGCGAATACAAAACTAAAGATGAGGGTGTACATCATATGCTTGACATCAATATAAACGAGGGAAGCAGTCAAAATCAAGATGTCAAAAGCGAATAGAGTTTTCCCCATATTGATTCCAAAGTGCTTTTCAAAAATTCTAGCGAAAACGTCACTTCCTCCAGTCGTTCCTCCAACACGGTAAACGAGCGCGCTACCTAGACCGCCAAATGCACCTGCAAGAAGAGCCGCGATTAACATGTCGTTTTGAACGTTGAGGTGAATCGGAAATAGTTGCCAGAGCCACAACCAAAAAGAAAGAAAGAGCGTTCCAATAATGGTGTAATAAAAAGCGGTCTTGCCCAACATCTTTCTTCCAAGCAAAATGATGGGAATGTTCAAGATTAAAGACGTATAGGCAGGGTTGAGATGGAACAAACTGCGAAGAATAAGGGTAATCCCTGTAATTCCGCCTTCTGCAAGTTTATTCGGGATATTTAAAGAAACCAATCCGAAACCGTAAAGACAGGTTCCAAGAATAATCATAAGTATATCTAATGGGTAGTGCCGTTTTTCTTCCATGATGATACCTCCAAACTTAATCTTACAAGGGGAGTAATATTTGTCAAGAAATGCGACAATTGTTACTCTATAAATATATTAGAAGGAGGATGCATATGCCATTTGTAAACATTGATTTATTTGAAGGAAGAACGAGAGAGCAGAAAGAAAAACTAGCATTAGAGGTTGCAGAATCAGTGCATAGAAATACAGGAGCACCAATGGATGCCATTCACGTGACGATTAGAGAGATGGCTGAAGGAGAATATTTTCCTGCTGGAAGAATAAAAAAATTGAAATAGACCTGCAAAGCGGGAATTATCGAAGGATCAAACTTGACTAGATGGAACAGAGTCTAAGTCAAGCTAAGACTTTTCCGAAATTCGTGTGTGCGCTATTGCGAAGTGAACCGTTAATTTATGATTTTGGAGGAATGCTTATGAAAGAAAGAGTAGCTGTGTTTGGTGATGCAGTGATTGCCATTATCATAAAATCATGGCATTGGAGTTGCCTTTTAACCTGAATAGTCAGAACGAGATGGACATCAGGAAACTGCTCGTAGCGATAGGAATTTATTTTATCAGTTTCTGTTTTGTTGGCGACGTTTGGTTTTCGACAGCAACAGCTTTCCAACGAGTGGAAGAAATCTCGAATAAAATTCTCGTGTTTTTCTTTCTGCTCCTTTTTTCGTTAAGTCTCGTCCCTTTTTCCACCCATCTTCTCATCGAAGATACGAATCATGAGACGCTCATTTTATATGGGATTATTTGGTTGATTGTTTCCTTGATGACGGATTGGATTTCCTGTTTTTCGCTGACTCGCTACATACTTGAGCACTCGTATAACGAAAAAATAACTAACCGTTTTAAACGACGTGCCAAGAACGAATGTTGCTGGGGAAAAGCGAGTTCTGGTTTTACTCGTATCGTACATTAAGCGGACGCGTATACACGCGTCCGCTTAATGTGTATGTTCGTTTAGACTAGAAAGCCCAGTCGCCGTTACGGAAGATTGGGATGATGGTTCCATCTTTTTTGATTCCATCAATGTCCATCTTAGGTCCGCCAACCATAAAGTCAACGTGGACGTTTGAGCGATTTAATCCACCTTGTTTCAATTCTTCTTCAGACATACTTTCCCCGCCTTCTAAACTAAAGGCGTAGGCAGAACCGAATGCAAGGTGGTTGGATGCATTTTCATCAAAGAGTGTATTGAAGAAAGTAATGCCGGATTGAGAAATTGGCGAAGGGTCTGGAACAAGCGCGATTTCTCCGAGTCGTTGACTTCCTTCATCAGTATTCAATAAGTCTCTTAGGACGTCTTCCCCTTTTTCAGCAGAGAAATCAACGACTTTCCCGTCTTTAAAAGTGAATTTCATTCCATCGATAATGGTTCCTGCATAGCTTAATGGGCGAGTAGATTGGATGATTCCATCAACTCTTTTAGCATCAGGAGCAGCAAAGACTTCTTCCGTAGGCATGTTCGCCATAAAGGAATCGCCTCGTTCGTTTTTGGACCCTGCCCCTTCCCAATGATGGTTTTCAGGCATTCCAAAAACAATATCACACCCCGGTGCGGTATAATGCAAGCGATCAAATTGTTGTTCGTTTAAGAAATCCGCTTTTTTCGCAAGTTTTTGATCATGTTCCATCCAAGATTGGATTGGATTTTCATCATAGATTCTTGTTGATTTGAAGATGGCGTCCCACAAGGCTTCGACTGCCTCGTCTTCAGGGAGAGACGGGAATACGATTTTTGCCCATCCCGGACTTGCTGCACAAACAACTGACCATGAAACTTGGTTGGATTGGATGGCAGCAGAAAGTGGGCGTCTGGCTTTTCCTTGAGCTGTTTGGAAAAGATTGATTCTCTCACTCGGCACACCTTTCAATGAATTGGGATTGCTTGAGACAATACTCAACCTCGCAGCTTTTTTCTCCAGGAGCTCATCTTGCAAGGTTAGGCTGGTTTTTGTAACTGTTGAGAGCACGTCTTCATCTGCATGAAGAAGAAGCTCTTTTGCGACGATTTCATCCGACCAAATCACACCCACTTCTTTTGCGCCTAGCTGATAACATTTTTGGACAACAAGGCGTGTGAGTTCAACTTGTTCAACAGAACTATTGATACTGACCACATGTCCTTGCTTCACTCCAAGTCCTACCTCTGCAATAAGGGATGCGTATTTTTCTAATAAAAGATTAAAATTTTCCATGGTATCCTCCTTCTTTAAAATTTATTGTACCATGTGGAAACAAGTGATGATATGGATTGAAAAAAAATAAAATAACAATTATATTAGAATATAGAGAGTTGGTGAAAAGATGGCTAGAAAAAAAACAATTCAAAGAGAACAAATCATTGATGTGAGCATGCAAATCATCTTGAATCATGGATTAAAAAGCCTGACTGCAAGACGAATTGCTCTTGAAATGAAATGTTCAACACAACCGATTTACCTAGAATTTAAGAATATGGATGAATTGAAGGAGACTATCTTTAGCGATGTGTTTAAAAAGCTTGAAGAAGAAATTTATCCTCAATACAAACATGATGATCCGATTGTAAACTTGGGGCTAAACTACATTGAGTTTGCGGCAAATGAAAAGAGACTTTTCGGAAGCTTATTTGTTGAAAAGCAAAATAATGATCGCCTGTTAAAATTTTCAGATCAATATTTTAGAAAGATTTTAAAAACGAGCGTGAAATATAAGGATTTACCAGATGAAACGGTTCGCTCATTGCTATATGGAACGTGGATTATAGCAACTGGGATTGCGATTATGTCGTCAACAGAGGTTTTGATTCCAGACGACGCAAAGACCATTCAGATGATTCAAGACGGGATAGCGGCGATGATGCAACTAAAATCACCTTTATTTTCGAGAATAGGGTAGGGTGGTTTCGAATAAATTTTAACCAAATCGACGAGTCGGTTTGGTATTTTTATTTGAAAAAGGTACAATGAAACAAATCAAGTGAATGGTGAAAACTATGGAAAAAACAATAGAAAAAGAACTCTCCCAACTTCTTAAATTGTTGGAAAAGAACCCAAACATTATTGAATTTCATGAAATGCAGAAAGATGAATTTGAGCTGTCTAAGGTGAATGAGTGGGAAAATGACATAAAAGAGAAGAATAAGACTTCTGTTCATTTCGGGAGCATTGGTTTTGAAGAAGTAAAAGAGAAAATACAAGTTGGAACAAATGAACTGTATAAAGAGTTTGAAGATGTTCCATTCGTAAAAGAATATCGAGAACGACTATACAATGCAAATGAATTACTCAGCGAGTTGATAAAGGAAATTGAAAGAGGGATAAATAATGGCGGAGAAAATTAGTCCTGGTATGCAACAATATCTTGCGATTAAGGAAAATTATCCGGATGCCTTCCTCCTTTTTCGGATGGGCGATTTTTATGAACTTTTCTATGAAGATGCGGTAAAGGCGGGACAGTTGCTGGAATTGACGGTAACGAGCAGAAATAAAAATGCCGAAAACCCAATTCCAATGGCAGGAGTTCCCCACCATTCTGCGCAAGTCTATATTGATTCTTTGGTCGAAATGGGCTATAAGGTGGCAATTGCTGAACAAATGGAAGATCCCAAGCTTACGAAAGGGGTTGTAAAACGTGAAGTTGTTCAGGTGATTACACCTGGTACAAAATTCTCATTGAACAACCTTACTAATGAAAATAATTATCTAACAGCGGTTCAACCTTTTTCAGATGGAAACTACGGATTTGCTTATTGCGACCTTTCGACCGGAGAAATGAAAGTCACGGTTTTAGAAGATGAAGAAGAAGTGGTCAATGAGGCTGCGGCGCTCTCAACGAAAGAAGTGGTCGTTCCTCATTCCCTAGATGAAGGCTTGGCTGAAGAGTTAAAACGTAGACTTCAGGTCGTTTTTTCGGAGCAAAAGCAGCTTTCAGAAGAACCAGAGGTGCTTGAGAAGTTAGCTGATTTGGTAGAGGAGAAAGAAAAGGAAACTGCCAATCGATTATTAAGCTATATTTATTCCACGCAAATGCGAACTTTACATCATATTGAAAACGTGATTCCATATCAGGCAAAGAATTATTTATCCATGGATCATTTTTCCAAATACAATTTGGAACTGACTCGTGCCATTCGGAATGGAAAAAAAGCTGGAACACTATATTGGCTATTGGATGAAACGAAGACGGCAATGGGAAGCCGCTTATTGAAGTCTTGGATAACACGTCCGCTCCTCTCCGTTGAAAAGATTGAGTATAGACAAACTTTAGTGGCATCACTATTGGACAATTTCTTTGAAAGAATGGAAATTCAAGAATCCTTAAAGCGGGTGTATGATTTAGAGCGTCTAGCGGCTAGAGTTTCGTTTGGGCACGTCAATGCAAAAGATTTAAACCAGTTAAAAAACTCATTATTGGAATTGCCTCGCATCCATTCGATTTTGGATAGTATAAATGATGGAAGTTGGAATGAATTGCTCTTTCAAATGGACGACTGTGACGATTTGGTACAGCTGATTGACCAAGCGATTCTTGAAGATGTAGGGATGAGTGTAACTGAAGGTGGGATTATTCGTTCTAGCTACAATTCAACACTTGAAAGTTATAGAGTTGCCGAAAAGGATGGAGCAAAATGGATTTTAGCAATTGAAGAAAAAGAGAAAGAAGCAACAGGAATCAAGACGCTTCGC
>JAITHN010000053.1 GCA_031279745.1 Streptococcaceae bacterium | reverse complement strand
AGCTCGCTTTCGAGTATCTTGTGCTTTTCCTTGTCACTTTGTTTTTCCTCGTCTACTTCATCCGCAAATTCTCTTTTTTCGATTTAAAAAAAGAAAATTTGACCGTCACTCGTTTTATCGAGAAGGTTACCCCACTCACCGTTTCCATCTATGTGGTCTTTGTGGGAATTGAAGTTTTTCAAAACAAGTATATTCAAATCCTTGAATGGATTAATGACTTCTTCGTTCACTCTCAGTTTTCTCATCAATGGGGGTTGGAATTGATTGTTGAACAGCAACATAATCATCAAATCTACGATTTGACCGATGGCGAAATCGAACGTGGTATTTTTAATTTGCCACATCTTTCAACGGTTTTCTTTTTAAAAGAATTTCTTTTTTCTTTCGCCATTCTCGTCCTATTATTAGGATGCACACTTATCCTCAAAAAATTGACGTTAACGACTCGTTTGAACCCTTCAAAAATCCGCCTAAGCTGAATCCAGGCAATCTTAAAACGAAAGTGTCTGAAATCTCACGAATTCAAACTGAACAAACGCATGCCTGAACGCTCAAGCATGCGTTTTGGTTATACCTGGTAAACGTCGTAATACAAGTTTTTTAGCTCATCGAGCAAATAGTCAGGATTTAACTTTTCTCCCGTTGACGATTGAAGAATTTCAGTCGGCGTTTTGGTCACTCCGTATTGTCGAACATGGGTGTCTAGCCAACGCTTGATCCGTGGATAATCTCCAGTTTCCAAAGCCTTTTCGAAGTCTAGATCTCTGTTCATCGCATGTTTCATCTGTGCCGCATACATATAACCTAGCGCATAACTCGGGAAGTAACCAAAATCGCTTGTCCAGTGCACATCTTGTAAAATCCCTTCCAAATCATTTTTTGGAGAAATACCTAAATATTCTTCATAAAGCTCCGCCCAAAGTTTTGGCAATTCTGCCACAGGATAGTCTTCGTTAAAAATGGCTTTTTCAATTTCATAGCGAATGATGATATGCAGACAGTAAGTCAATGTATCCGCTTCTATCCTGATCAGACTTGAAGAGGTTTGCTTTATTCCTTTAAAGAAATCAAACTCATCAATATCCTTAAAAACTCCGCTTGTCATTTGGTTGAAAATAGGAAATTGACGTTTCCAAAACGCCCTATTTGACCCAATCATAATTTCTTGGAATAGAGACTGACTTTCGTGCAATCCCATGCTCATCGAGTTTCCAAGAGGAGTGTAGTCAAATGCTGGTGAAACATTTTGTTCATACTGCCCGTGACCTTGTTCATGAAGAACACCAAAGACACCCATGAGAAAGTCATCTTCCGCCCAACGCGCAGTCAACCGTGTATCTTTGCTATTCAATCCTTCCATAAATGGATGCACGGACTCATCCAATCGTCCTCTGTTGAAATCAAAGCCAAGCTCGGTGGCAACTTGTTTAGAGAATTTCTTTTGAATCTCGATGGGAATCGGTCGATGGATAAAGGAAGCGTCCGGCGCCGTCCCTTTTGTTTGTAAAACGTGTTGAATTTCTTTAATCCCTACCTTTAAGTCGTGGAAGACCTTGTCCAAACTCTCCGTTGTCATGCCAGGCTCAAACTGGTTGAGCAAAACATCATAGGGTGTGGCTTCATCCTGCCTCCACAGCGGAATAAAGGATTTTTTCATTGCAATCAGTCGCTCTAAAGAAGGGAGGAAGACTTGAAAGTCTTTTGCCATTCTTGCTTCCAGCCAATTTTGAAATGCACTCGTCGTTTCTTTTTGGTACGCCAAGTATTCCGCCTTTGGAATCGCTTTTACTCTGCCGATAGACACCTTCAAAAATCGGAGTAATTTTTTACCTAAATCGGATACTTCTTCAGGATGTGCTTCAAAATACTCAAGCAATTCCGCCATTTTCTCCCCATTTATTCGGTCGAAAATCAGCTCGCTGATGACACCCACCTGTTCACCTCGAAAACCGCTTGATTCTTCAGGCATTCCTGTTTGCATATCCCATTCCAATAAGTTGTTCGCGCTTTTTAACAACTCAATTTCTTTTACTAAATCAAATAATTCTTTTTCTTTCATCTTCTCACTTCTCGATTCTTTCACTTTGAATACGGGGTCTGCGTTTCCCCCAAAATTGAAAATAATCCGTTCGAATCGCCCCATTATAGAGTTTTCTCTTTTTCGTGGCTTGCATGCCAACATGCTCTTCAAACAATAAATCACTCGTTAAAATATAGCGACTCCATGTATCCATCGGGCGCAAGATTTCGCCCATTTCACGATACAATTGTTTCATTTGTGGGCGATCTCCCAAGCGTTCTCCATATGGCGGATTGCTCACTAACACCCCATATTCTTTGTCCGTGTGGAAATCTTGAAGTTGCATCTGTTTAAACAATATATCTTGTTCAACCCCTGCTTTTTTCGCATTTTTCTTCGCGATTTCAATCATTCTATGGTCAATATCTAAACCTAGAATATCCAATTCAACTTCTTTTTCTTCTTTTTTTGCACTTGACTTTTCATCTTTTACAATTTGCGGAAA
>JAITHN010000035.1 GCA_031279745.1 Streptococcaceae bacterium | reverse complement strand
TAAGAGTTGATGACTCAAGACTTGAGCATCATTTGGTACATCACGAAGTGTAGGGATGAGTGTTTTTGATTGTTTCATTTGAATTCCTTTCGCTATTTAATAAAGAATCTCGTAATATCGTTCCATGTGACTAAAATCATGAGGAGAACCATAACCCCTACACCCACTAGCGTAATCAGTCCTTCCTTCTCCTCGCTCAAAGGCTTCTTGCGAATCCCCTCAAGAAGATTCAACAGGAGTTTTCCGCCGTCAAGCGCAGGGATCGGCATTAAATTCATAAACCCAAGATTCATAGAGAGCATGGCCATCAAACTAAGGATGGAAATGAGACCTTGAGAACTTGCTTCACTACTTAGCTTATAAATCATAACGGGTCCACCCAACTTATTTAGTGAAAAACCTGTAAACAAGCCTCCTATGGCTTTAAAAATCATTAAACTCATCTTCCATGCGGTCGTGAATCCACTGAGAACGATGGACGTCACGCGTCTATCCATTGGAGATTTCACCCCAATCATTCCTTGTTTGTCTTTTGTATCGGGACTTTGAGTCGGTGTGATTTCGAGATTGATTTCTTTTCCACCACGATTCACCATAAAGGAAAGTTTTTTATTTGGATTTGGGGCTACCTGATTAACGAAATCATCCCAAGTCTTAATTTTCTTCCCCTCAATCGATAGAATCGCATCATTCTCTTTCATTCCTGCTTTTTGAGCTGGGGAATTTTGGACAATCTCTCCTACTTTATTGGTGTCATTCACTGGAACACCACCTTGGAGGAAACTGATGAGAACAAAGAGCAAAATCCCTAGGATGAAATTATTCATCGGCCCAGCAAAATTCGTCATCATTCTGTCTCTTAGCCGTGCAGATTGAAATTGCTTTTTCTTCGGAGCAATGAGAATTTCTGTCCCATCTTGCTCAATAATCGAAGCATCTTCTAAAACTTGAAAGACCTGCATTTTCTCTTCCGCACCTGGAATATTTCCCTGAATAAACAGTTTGTCCTCTAAATCCGCCTCCAGCACTTCCATAGGAATCGCATTTTCAATATGAATCTTTGTGGACAAATTAATTCGTGTGATCTTGCCGTCTTCATTTGTCACGATAGAAATTGGTGTTCCACCAGGAAGTTCTGATGAATCTTCACCAGAGCCTGCCATTCTTACATATCCACCAATGGGCAAAATACGAATGGTATATGTCGTTCCATCAATCGCACGATGTTGAAAAAGTTTCGGCCCCATACCAATCGAAAACTCTCTTACGAGAATCCCACTTCGCTTTGCGAAATAAAAATGCCCAAATTCATGAACAACGACTATCACTGCAAATATTAGAATAAAAGTAATCAGCGTTTGCATATACGCTCCTTTTCTAGAATCCAAGATGAAACAAGTGTTCTTGTTGCTTCATCAATTTTAACAATATCTTCAAGTTGCAAGTCTTCTATTTCCTCATGACTTTCAACAGCCTTTGTAATATAGGACTCAATGTCTAAATAGTGAATACGCCCCTCTAAGAACGCATTTGCTGCAATTTCATTTGCAGCGTTGTAAACAGTCGGAAAACTTCCCCCTAATTTCCCAACTTTGAATGCCAAAGCAAGCATGGGAAATCGCTCTTCATCGAGAGTTTCAAAATGAAGGGTGCCAATTTCAGGAAGAGAAAAATGTTTCTCCCCCACCATCTTCATACGCTTAGGATAACTCAATGCATAGAGGATGGGTTCACGCATGTCACTCGGCCCAAGTTGAGCAAGCATAGCTCCGTCCTCGAACGTCACCATCGAATGCACGATGCTTTCTTTATGGAGCACAACTTCTATATCGTCATAATCTACATCAAAAAGCCAATGCGCTTCAATCACTTCAAGCCCTTTATTGACCATTGTGGAGGAATCGATTGTAATCTTTCTTCCCATCGACCAATTGGGGTGGATTAATGCTTCTTTTACAGTGACATTTGCCAATTCTTCTCTTTTCTTTTCACGAAAAGAGCCACCGCTTGCCGTAATAATCAGCTTTCTAAGTCCAGCCTTATCCTGTCCCTGTAAGCATTGGAAAATTGCAGAATGCTCTGAATCCACTGGCAAAATAGAAACCTGTTTCTCCTTTGCCTTTTGCATGACCCACTGCCCCGCCATCACGAGCGTTTCCTTGTTTGCAAGACAGATTTCCTTACCGTGATCAATCGCCTCTATCGTTGGTCGAAATCCAATCGAACCGGTTACCGCCGTCAAGACGACATCGACTTCTGGATGAATGGCAGCCTCGACAAGCCCATCTACCCCCGCACGAAAAGACGTGTTTGGAAACTCAGTAGCAAGTTCTGCCGCCTGCTCCACGTCTCCACAAGCAACGAATACAGGTTGGAATTTCTGTATAATTCTTCTTGCTAAATCCATATTTTTATAAAAAGAAAACGAAACCAAAGAAAATACTTCTGGATTATTTTCAATCACATCTAACGTGGAAGTCCCGATGGAGCCCGTTGCACCTAATAAACTAATTTTTTTCAATTAAATCACTCCAAACAAATGCATCACTGGGAAAACAAACAACAGACTATCAAATCGGTCCAAAATCCCTCCGTGACCTGGCAATAATTTCCCAGAATCTTTCACGTCATAATAGCGTTTGATGGCACTTTCCACCAAATCCCCAAACTGCCCAACAATCGAGAAAAAGATAACGAGTAGAATCATTGGGAAAAATTCAATCGATGTAGCAAGCTCATCTTTGAAGAAGAAAAGAAAGAGGGCACCTACTAGAACTGCGCTGACGACTCCGCCTATTGCGCCTTCAATCGTTTTATTCGGTGAAATCGAAGGGGCGAGCTTTCGATTGAAAAAGCGGCTGCCAAATTGTCTACCAAATAGATAGGCTCCTATATCCGTCGCCCATACTAAAAGCATTGGAAAAAGTAGTGCACCGAATCCACTTTCCCT
>JAITHN010000029.1 GCA_031279745.1 Streptococcaceae bacterium | reverse complement strand
CGCTCGGCAAGCGTTTGGTTTCCGTTTTGAATCAAACGAATTTGCGGTGCTTGCTGAATCGAAATCTGACGACTCAACTTCAAATCATAAATCCGCTTATCCAATCGATCTAAGAATTGCTGTTGATCTTGAACTATTTGAGCATCCATTTGTTCTCCGGATTCCTTCGCTTTTTGGATAGATGCAGGAATAATCTTCTCTGCCAACTCTTCTTTTTTCAATTCTGCTCCCGCGATAAAAACGTTTAACGCCATGAAAAATTCTAAATTTTGATTATAGAGCGTTTGCAATGTTTTATTATTCTCTAAGAGCGTGTTCTTATCTTGGTCAAGTTTCACAGCTGCTTTATCAATTTGAGCACCAATCGATTGATATTTCGCTGTAATTTCAAAAATTGATTTTTTGACCTTTCTAAAAATCTTAGAGAAAAGGTTTCCCTCACCTGAAGACAACTCACTGGGGTTGGACTGCTGTAAGTTGAACATCAAATCTGATAGACTATCCCCGATTTCCCCCAAATCGTCCTTATGTACTTTGGATAGCATTAGACTTGAAAACTGTGAAAGTTTGGTTTCCGCACCACTACCATAAAGCAATACAGCTTCAGGGTTTGAAATGTCGATTTGACTTGCTAATTGTTCCGCTTGTTTCTTCTCCGTTTCATCCAGCTTGTCAAATACACGAGGCGCAACATTTGTCTCTTTCATCACAGTTAATTCTTCTTGTTGAACACTAGGCAGTCCTTCGACAGCGCCTTGACTAAATGGGTCTTTCAATAGGTCTTCCACCCCTGTAACACTTTTAGTTTCCTCTGTCATTTTAATAATTCCTCCTTCGTAATCAGTGCGGAAAAGTCTTCTACTTGAAGTTCTGAGTCTTCCAATCGGCTTTCCATCTCTTTCGATTCCATATCTTTTTTCGCAAGCTCCATATGAAGCGACAAATCCTCTAAATCATTTTTTACAAATTCTAAATAGTCCTCAGAAATCTTATTGCTCATCGACGTAATCATCTCTGCCGTCTTTTCCAAGATTTCGTAGATTTCTGCATTCTTCACTTCTTGGGAAGAGATTTCTTTATACTTCTCCGTGAGGTTTCGCATGATGGGGATGTGTCTATGAATGAAGTCCCCCGCACTATTCATCCGTTTTGGTTCATTTACAATTTCTTTAAACAAAGCTTTTGCAGCATTCAGTCCACCCGTTCGTTGATCGATTGCTCGAAGTTTTGCCACGGCTCCGACCTGTTCTTCCCAAGCTGAAATATCCTGACGCAGCTTACTCATTTCTTGACGGAAGAAAGCGATTTCTTCATCGGAGAGCCCAGATCTCTCATAGTGAAGTTTTTTCTCCTTCGAAAGTTTCTGCCCGACCCGCCCCTGTTTTAATTCTTTTTTCGCTTTACCTTTCCTCTTAAAGTGTATGACCAACAAAATCACAACTAGAATAACTATCCATTTCACGTCTATCACCCTTTCATTCTCAGATTATTTTATCATATCCACAAGCTTTTTGCTCAATCTTGGGACCGATATTGCAGCTGTTCTGCCCTCCCTTAAAACAAAAAAACTGTGAAAAAAATCAAGGAAATCCTTGATTTTTCACAGTATTAACTGTACGAGGCACGTATCCAAAAATCCACTGTCGGGAGAACTGATGAAATCACATATGCCTAACTTGTGTGGTTATATATAATTCAGAGTGAAAATATCACGCGAAAGATAAGAAAACTCCTTTTTTCCCCAATTGCTCATTGTTTCAGATAAAGCATTGGAATTGCTTCTTCCGGTCTTGTTCGTCGCACCATACTGGGTATCATTATAAAATTCTACCCCCCCGTAATAATGCCCAGGATTCCATAAACTCCCCCAAGAATCATAATCTTTCGTCACTTTTCCCGTAAATAAAGCCCATACATCTTCACCATAATTTCCTGTATTGAATCCAGCTGTTTTCATCTCAGCCGCAAGATTCAATCCTCGTTGACTCGCACTTGCTTCCAAAGCGTTAAAATCCCCCTCGGAACAAAGCTTTGAATAGTCCTTCAAGTCTTGTGTGTTATTTTTTTCAACATTATAGTTGTTAAGCTTTTTAAAATCTCCTTCTTGCTCAGGATTTCCTTTAAAATGAATATAGAGTGAAAGCGTGCGGGTCCTAATCATCGTTCTTTTGAAATTTTTGTTCAATCGATTACTCTTGATGATTCCATTATTGTAATCATCCACTTCTCGAGTAATGGCGTCATTTTCTTCTTTAAAACTCGTTTGAATCGCCTCGTTCGCTGCTTGTAATGAATCGAGTGGACTTCCATTTTTATCAAGTAAGTTTTGATCAATCTTTATAGGTGCCTCAAGAGAACGCAATCTTGTCGTCAAGTCATCGATTTCATCTTTCACATCCGCTTTTTGTTCGGGAGTTAGCTTGGCTGGATCCACCGCAACAAGTGCTTCTTTCTGGCTTTCAAGCGCCTCCTTAGTATTCACGTTGACTTCATAATCATATTCAATGGCAGTTAGAAATGTCGCATACAAATAACTATAAGCCAAGCTCATTTGACCTAGGAATGCTTTTCTATCCTCAATACCCGTGGTATTCCAATCGTTTTCTACACGTAAATAGTTATTCAAAACACTGATCGCCGTCTGACCATTCAATACACTTAAATCACTTGATCCTGACAAATCTTTCCCCAGTTTTTTAAACGCTTGGAGATGCTTCGTGTTATCGTTTGTTGACGAGAATAAACTTTGCAGAAATGTTGCTGCTTGTTGTTGATCGCTTCTCGTGGAAGAAGCATCGTTCAAAATAGTGATCGCTTTATTTGCGTTTTCAATCGCCATCTTTTCACTATCATCATGCATCAAAAATGAAATGTCATCATCATATCGAGCAAGTTGTTGTAATGCTGTCGTACGACTCGCAGCATCCCACACACTATTCGAAACTTGTGAAATTTGCGATTGGAGCAAATCTAATTTTTGATCCATCACTTCCAATTTTTGCATGACGAGGTCGTTTTGCCCCCCTTGTAAAAAGGTAAGCATCAGATCGACTCCCAGTCCAATCAATGGACAGGCTTTATAAGCTGCCACGCTTCTTGTTTTTTCCATAACATCTCCAAAGACTTTTAAAACAGTGTTCGTCACTTTTGTCGTTGTCGAGATTGCATTCACACTCGGTGCATTTGAATTCGCGAAATCATAAGTTATAGCTGGAGCATACGTGTCTTCTATTTCTACAGAGATTGGATTCCTATATGCGTTGTTTTCTAAAGTATTGACCCCATTACGCAAGACAAGGCTGCCTGTAACCTCATGTCCGGTTATCGGATGAAAATTTGGTTTGGTAAAATGAACAACAACCCCCCTATCGTTTTCATCTTCTTGAATAGAAGTAATGGTTGCATCCGAAAATGCTCCCTCTAGTGAAAAGTCACTCGGCTGAAGTTTTTTTCCAATCATGCAATTCTTTAGAAGTACATGTGCGGTATAACTCGGTGTGCTCGTCTCCTGTGTATCCAGGATTTGCTTGTTCTCCAAACTTGCCGTTAAGCTGCTAAATTGGAAAACAAACGTTTGGTTTACTTCAAATACATTATTCTCGCTTGAGATAGTAAAACTTCCAGATTGAGATCCATCGATATTCGAGGCTGTAAAATTCAATTTTGAAGGGTCTGTTTTATCTATACTTACATCTGTGAATACAGCATACTTAAACGCTCCTGTCTTTTTGAAACAAAGACTTGAAAATGCATTCTTGTTCCCTTCATTGTCTTTGTAGTAATACTCTTGTCCCACACCGTTCGAAAGCTGAATCGTGCCACTGATCGTATGCACATCATCCGTTAATTCTCGCGTATTCAGATTCACTGCATGTCCATCCACCATTAAGGAAGTAAATGCACAATAAAGACTTGAAGAAGGAATTTCTATTTCTTCTTCAAAGTGTGGATCCTGTATTTCCGGTGCAACCGGCATTTCCGGCATTTCCGGTATTTCCGGTGTAACCAGTATTTCTGTTATATCCGGTGTTTCCGATGTAACCGGTATTTCCGGTGTTTCCGGTATCGTCTCATGGCCTGTTAGGTCAGAGAGTGCGCTTGCTTTTGCCCCCATCAATAAACAGAGAACGAGCATTCCAGCGACTAGACTACATTTCTTTGCAATTTTTTTATTACTATTAGTTCTTTTTTTCAAATTTTTTTCTCCTTTTTCTATCTTACAAAAAATAGAATAACTTCTTAATTTAGCTTTTTTATTTTCCTCTTGTAAGCGAATTGTAAACATTAAGAAGATATCGTGAACAGTTCCGTGAATTTTCACACATTAATGATAAAATGATTTTGGAGGATGCTTATGAAAAAAATTGAAGATTTCTATGAAAAAACACTGGATAGAAAAATGATTTTTAACGGGAAGATTATTAATGTTGCCGTTGATACCGTTGAATTGCCTAATGGAATGGGAACGGCTGAACGTGAACTCGTCTTTCATCCCGGCGGTGTAACCGTCATTCCGATTACAGATGAAGGAAAAATCGTTCTCGTTCGTCAATTTAGAAAACCATTTGAAAAACTCATCCTTGAAATTCCTGCTGGAAAAATTGAACCGGGCGAATATGATGACCTGGAAGCTGCGGCTAAGCGTGAACTAGAAGAAGAGACAGGATATAAGCCAAATGCTTTTAAAAAACTAACAGAAGTTTACCTTTCTCCAGGATTTTGCGATGAACTTCTCCGCATTTATTTTGCAACGTCTTTAGAAAAAGTGGAAAACCCACGCCCTCAAGATGAGGATGAAGTCCTAGAAGTGGTTGAACTCACCTTTGAAGAAGCAAAGCTAGCTGAAAAAGAAGGTCTCATTTGTGAAGCAAAAACCGTGATGGCTTTGATGTATTGGGAGTTGATGCGCTTAAAAGGAGAACTATTATGACAATGTCACGCATGGAACGCAGACGTCTGATGGAAGAAGAGGAACGAAAGAAAGCTCAATCTCGTGAAGAACTCCTTGATTATTCAGACGAAGAGGATCCTGAAACTAGAAAGCGACATGAAGAAATCGAGTCTAGTTACAGGAGAAAGCTAAAAAAACAAGACAGAAAAAAAATTAAGAAAAGTCGTGTCGTTGAAAAAGACAAGTTTGACCGAAGAAGTAAACTCTACAACATCCTGATCGTGATCCTACTTCTTCTAAACATTGTTCTTTGGTTCTTAATATTGAAAGGATAATTATGAAAATCGGAATTATTGGCGCTATGGAAGAAGAAACTAGACACTTGAAAGACATGCTCACGGATGTCGAAAGTTGGACGAGAGCAGAAATCTTCTTTTACAAAGGGAATTATGGAAGACATGAAGTTATTCTCGTAAGAAGTGGCATCGGAAAAGTGCAAGCGGCAATGACAACAGCTCTTCTCATCCATGAGTTTAAAGTTGACGCTGTTTTGAACACGGGGTCAGCCGGAGGAATTTCCTCTGATTTAAGCGTGGGCGATGTCGTCGTGGCGAATCAATCTGCTTGTTTTGCTGTTGATGTCACAGGCTTCGGATATGCCATGTGACAACTTCCTGGCCAACCTCTTTATTTTGAAGGAAATCATTACCTCTTGACCGTGTTGGATAAATTAACCGACTTTTCTTTCAAAAAGGGCCTCATCGTTACAGGCGACTCCTTTGTCAACTCCAAGGAGAAAATCCGTGAAATTCAAACTACCTTCCCAGATGCGTCGGCGATTGAAATGGAAGGTGCTGCCATCCAACAAGTTTGCAAACAATTCGGCACGGCTTGTTTGATCTTCCGATCTATTAGCGATACAGCAGATGGAGAGGCGACCGAAAGCTTCGATGAATTCATCGTTGCAGCCGGTGAAAGAAGCGCAAAAATGGTTCTCGCATTTCTGGATGAATTAAAATAATTCCGCAACGTTTCTTACGTATGCTCTATTGATAAATGATTCTAGATCACGTCTTCTAGACTCCAACCTTTATAAAAAACGGTGTATCCGCACAGGGTACACCGTTTGCATATCGCATCCTATTCGGTTTGTTCGTGAATAAACAATCACGCTTTAACAATCGAATATTTTTACCGAATCTCAACATTCAATCCCTTATACTGAAATTCATCCATTTCATTGTATCTTTGGCATCGGCTAGATAAAAACATTTCGAATCTCCTCGAAAGGAATTTTTGCTATGCCATCGTCAGTTTCTAGCCAAAGAGCATTCTCCTCAATCGAAGAAATCACACCAACAACATCTTTTCCTTGCCGACGTTCTTTATCTACCCACTTTCTTTGTATGGAGACTTTCTTGTACCTCGTAAAGGCTTCATAAACAACATCTGAAATCTCTTTTTCAGTTTGTGCTTCACGCTCTTTTACGATAAACGCTCTCTCCTTCTTCTCCCTTTCCATGGTTGCTGTATGTTCAGACAAATACATCCCTTGCCATTTCATTTTCCCTCTGTCACGGTAGGTTTCGAGATAATAATCTTTCAAATATCTTGTATCCACTTCATACGTCATTTTTTCTCACTTCCTAACCCATCAAGTCCGCCCGCACCGCCGTTGTGTCCTCCAACGAGCTTACTTCTTGCAATACTTCTTGCCCCATCAAGTAAGCTACTCGCTCTTACGATTACTGGAAAGCCATATATTCTACGAATTTCATCCACAACTGTGTCTATTTGTGAAAGTTTCATCTGTTCCTTTGGCTCTTGAAACAAATCCAATTGCAGGAACTTTTTTTCTTCTAGCTTCCCAAAGGTCACACCTATATTTCTAACGGAAGAACCATCGTAAAATTCTCGAAAGAGATGAATCAAATGCGTTTGTAACGTTTTTGTTTCATTCGTTCCCTCAATCGTTCGTTGCCTAGAAAAACCACGTGATGCTTGATCTCTTGAGTAGCCAATGTACAAATGCACCAATTTGGTTTGTAAATTTTTCTTTCGAATGCGACTTGCCACTTGCTCGCCCATTTCACGAATGACAACTTCTATTTCTGTCTGAAAAATATAATCTTTCGGAAGAACCTGACTATTTCCGAGACTTGTCTGTTTCTGCTCGAGTACATCATGAATATCTGTCCGGTCAATCCCATTCGCATGATGAAATAATTGCAATCCTATCACCCCCATTTTTTGATAAAGGAGTTCATGGCTTGCATTTGCTAGATCACGAATGGAGTAGATGCCTAACCGTTCCAAATTTTGCTTCGTCCTTTCACCAATCCCCCAAAAATCAGTCATATTTTGAATTCCCCAAACTTTTTCCTCGACGTGTTCATAATTCCATAACGCACGCATATTTTTTGTGAGTTTGGCTTCGTTGTCTAAGGCAAGTTTCGCTAATAGAGGGTTAGAATTGCTCATCCCAACTGTGGAATAAATTCCTGTCGTAAAATAAATTTCTCGTTGAATCATTCGACTCACTTGGTCCAATTTTTCTGCTTTAGATTGATTGCCAGCCACAAAATAATTGAGTGAGCCCGTCAAATCGACCACCCCTTCGTCAATAGAATACCAGAGGATGTCCTCATCTGGCGCAAACTGACGGATGACACTTTGAATCTTCATATTCATCTCAATATAGTAATTCATGCGTGGAGGCACGATATGTAAATCTTTTAGAAATGGGTGGTGTCTAGGCAGGTCCCAACTTCTTGATACATTTTTAATCCCAAACACTTTTTTTGCCATGGGAGATGAGGCAAGGATGAGACCTTTCGAATTGTCTGTATTGCTCATCACAACCAGTAGCGCTTTCAGAGGATCCAGTCCTCGGTCAATGCATTCACAACTCGCATAAAAGGACTTCATATCAATAAACGCAAAGTCATGTCTTGGTTCTAATTCATACCGAAACATTTTCCCACCTTCTTTATTACTCTTTTTGAATCTTTGTAAACTTAGTTATTCAAAAAGAGTATATCACGATTCAGAAGTTTCTTCAAATAGTAATGGATCTCCATTATTTAGAAACAACACGCCTGACACTCACCAAAATAAAGAAGCTCTTTATAAACAACTTTTGAATCATTTCTCGTTCCCTTCTGCTTTAAGAAAAAAGTTTTGATCAAATTACACAGATAATGAAAAAGCAATGCCCTTCAAAGGGCATTGCTTTTTATCAAATACAGATTAAACATCCAATAATTCTTTTTCTTTTTCAGTTGTTAACGCATCAATTTCTTTGATTGCATCATCTGTTGCTTGTTGGATGGATTTTTCCATGTCACGCAAATCGTCTTCTGTTAATTCTCCAGACTTTTCTTGTTTTTTGGCTTTATCCATGGCGTCCCGCCTCGTATTCCGAACGGCAATTTTCGCCTGTTCAGCCACTTTTTTCACGTCTTT